>CAMTVX010000085.1:0-53421 GCA_947085295.1 uncultured Alphaproteobacteria bacterium
ATGGTGGAGACGCCGGGTACCGCCCCCGGGTCCGATACGCTTATTGCACATCCGTTTATCGCCATAGCTGGCAAGCCAGCCCCCCTAATATGGCGATAAACGGTTAAATATCAATGATTTTTTGTGCACATTACTGCTTTTCCAGCACCACCACGGGGATCTCGCGTTTGGTTTTGTTCTGATAGTCCTGATAGGGCGGATAGACCGTCAGCATGTGCTTCCAGATTTGCGCCCGTTCGTCGCCGGTGGCAATACGCGCGCGGGCATTAAAATTCTCCGTTGCGACCTGCAGGTTAACCTCCGGATTTGCCAGCAGATTGAGATACCAGGCCGGGTGGGTTTCAGAGCCGCCCTTGGAGCCGATTACAATATGCTTGTCGCCTACCTTGCCGTAAATCAGCGGCATGGTGCGCTGTTTTCCGGACTTGCGTCCTGTCGTCGTCAGCAGCAGGGTAGGTGTCAGGCCCAGCCCCTCGCCGGCAATGCTGGCGTCCCACAAATGCCCTTCCTTGCCGCCGCTTTCGCGGTAAATGCGGATATGTTCGGCAATCCAGTCAGGGATTTTTCCTGTGTCCAGATCGCTTACGACCTTGTTGAGATCAAATCTTTCCGCCATGACAGCCTCCCGGTTTATTGTTGTGGACAAAGCCTATGCCATTACGTGGCGGGCTTCAATTACCAATGAATTGCGCTACAATGCGCCATGAGTCGTATCCTATTGCCGGGAAAGTCAGCAGATGCAGTCCTATCTTGATTTGATGCGCCAGGTGCGCGATCACGGCGTGGAAAAAGGCGACCGCACCGGCACCGGCACACGCAGCATTTTCGGCCATCAGATGCGTTTTGATCTGGGTGACGGGTTTCCGCTGCTGACCACCAAGCGGGTGCATCTGAAATCCATCATCCATGAATTGCTGTGGTTCCTTGCGGGCGACACCAATGTCGCTTACTTACGCGAAAATGGCGTGACGATCTGGGATGAATGGGCGGACGCGCAGGGCGAACTGGGGCCGGTTTATGGCCATCAGTGGCGGTCCTGGCCGACACCCGATGGCGGCCATATAGACCAGATCGCCAGGCTGATCCATGATATCAAAACCAACCCCAATTCCAGACGCCTGATGGTCAGCGCCTGGAATGTCGCCGATGTGGACCGCATGGCGTTACCACCATGTCATTGCCTGTTTCAGTTTTATGTGGCCGAGGGGCGGCTGTCCTGTCAGCTATATCAGCGCAGTGCGGATATTTTTCTGGGGGTGCCGTTCAACATTGCGTCTTACGCGCTGCTGACATTGATGGTGGCGCAGGTCTGCGATTTGCAGCCCGGCGATTTTGTACACACTTTCGGCGATGCACATCTCTATCTGAACCATCTGGAGCAGGCGGACCTGCAATTAACCCGCACGCCGCGCGCGCTGCCCGTTATGAAGCTGAACCCGGCGGTAAAAGATATTTTCGGTTTCCGCTATGCGGATTTTGAACTCGTCGGCTATGACCCGCATCCGCTGATCGCAGCAAAGGTAGCGGTGTAGATGCGCATTTCGCTGATCGCGGCCGTGGCGGAAAATGGCGTGATCGGGCGCGAGGGGGGCTTGCCCTGGCGTATTCCGGAAGATCTGAAATTCTTCAAGGCCACCACACTGGGCAAGCCCGTCATCATGGGCCGCAAAACCTATGAATCGATCGGCAAGCCATTGCCGGGCCGTCTGAATATTGTGCTGACGCGGGATCGGGTCTGGCATGCGCCGGGGGTCACGGTGGCGCATGATCTGGATGCGGCGTTACGCATTGCCCAGGACAGCGGCTCGGATGAAGCCATGATTATCGGCGGCGCGGACATTTACGAAATGGCGCTGCCCGTGGCCAACCGGATTTACCTCACCCGCATCCAGCGCGAATTCGAGGGCGATGCGCTGTTTCCGTTTTTCGATCCATCCGAATGGACCGAGATCGCCCGCACCGAAAAAACCGCCGGAGACGTGCCGTTCGATTACAGCTTCGTGACGCTGGAGCGGCGGGGGTAAAAAAGTCAAGAATCGCATTGGATGTCCTGCTGCTCTCTGTTAGCCTTGCCTGAAATAACAGGGGAGGCTGGGCCATGAACGCCATCACACTGACCACCGATACGCTGAAGGAACTGGGCGCGCGCATGTCAGGCTGGCTGGTTAAAAATCCGGCCAGTGGCGCGTATAAACTCGACCGGGAAGTGTTCACCGATGAGGCCCTGTTCGAGCTGGAAATGCGGCATATTTTTGAAGGCAACTGGATCTATATCGCGCATGAAAGCCAGATCGCCAAACCGCACGATTTTCTGACGACCACCATCGGGCGTCAGCCCGTGATCCTGACGCGCCAGGCCAACGGACAAATTGGCTGCTTTCTTAATGTCTGTTCACATCGCGGGGCGCGGGTATGCCGGGGAAAACGCGGCAACCAGAAAGTTTTTTCCTGTGGCTTTCATGGCTGGAGCTATGACAGCGCGGGTACGCTGGTCAATGTCACCGAACAAAAAGACGGCGCTTATCCCGATAATTTCGACCGCAAGGATTTTGGACTGAAACCCGTCGCCAGAGTGGAAAGCTATCGCGGCTTTATTTTCGCCAGCCTCAGCCCGGATGTTGTGCCATTGACCGAATATCTGTCTGGCGCGCGCACTTTTATTGATCTTTATACAGATCAATCAGCACACAGTGACTTTGAAGTACTGCGCGGATCCACACGTTATACCTATAAAGGCAACTGGAAATTGCAGGCTGAAAATGGCCTGGACGGCTATCATGTGGCGACCGTGCATGCCAATTACGTGATGACGGCAATGCGGCGGGTGGCGGGTGAATCCAGGAACGACACCAAAGTGGCCGATCTGTCAACCATCGCAAAAAAGCCGGGCGGCTTTATTGCTTTTGAGCATGGCCATGCTTTGTTGTGGTTTGATTATCCCAACTATAAAGACCGGCCGAATTTCGAATATTACGAGGACTATCAGAAAAAATTCGGGCCACTGCGCACCCGCTGGATGTGTGAACGCTTTCGCAATCTGTTGCTGTTTCCAAATGTATTTCTGATGGATCAGACCAGCACCCAGATTCGCATCATCCGCCCGATCTCGGTAAACGAAACCGAGGTCATCACTTATTGCATCGCGCCGGTGGGCGAAAGTGATACATCGCGCGCCTTGCGTATTCGTCAGTATGAGGATTTCTTTAACGCCAGCGGCATGGCGACACCTGATGATCTGACCGAGTTTAATAATTGCCAGATCGGATTTCAGGGCCGCACCGGACGCTGGAATGATCTGTCGCGCGGCGTAAAGCGTTGGACAAACGGGGCGGATGAGCAGGGACAGGTACTGGGCTTTGACTCCCGCATGTCCAGCACGGATGTCGCCGACGAAGGATTATATGTCGCCATTCACGAAGACTGGCTGGCCCGAATGCAAAAGGCGCTGGCAGCGGAACTGTCTGCGGCGCAGTAATCAAAATTCAGGAGGGCTTTCATGCCCCACATTCTGGCCGGTGACATTCAGATTTATCACGAGCTTGCCGGTGCGGGCGAGAAACTGCTGTTCATCAATGGTACCGGCGCGGATTTGCGCTTCAAACCCAATGCCTTTGATGGGCCGCTGGTCAGGAATTTTCAGGTGCTGGGGTATGATCAGCGCGGACTGGGCCGTACCGGTAAACCGGATCATCCATACACGATGCAGCATTATGCCGATGACGCGGCAGCGCTTATGGATGCGCTGGGCTGGCAGCGCGCCCATGTGATGGGCGTTTCGTTTGGCGGTATGGTGGCGCAGCATCTGGCGCTGCGTCATCCACACAGGGTGAACAGGCTGGTGCTGGCATGCACATCGCCGGGCGGCACAGGGGGCGCGTCCTATCCGCTGCATGAATTGGGTGCTATGGATATAGAGACGCGCGCGCGCTTTATGATTGGCGTCAGTGACACCCGCCATGATGCAGCCTGGCAAGCCGGAAATCCCGAAACCTTTGCGGCGATGATTGCGATGCAAGTCGCCAATGCGGCCATCGGCATGGATGATCCCGACAAACTTATGGGCGCGCGACGGCAACTGGAAGCCCGCAAGGGTCACGATGTATTTTCGCAATTGGGCAATATACAGGCGCCCAGCTTGCTCTGCGCGGGACGCTATGACGCGATTGCGCCGCTGTCCAACATGCAGACCATGCAGCAAAAAATACCTGACGCCAGACTGGAGATTTTTGAAGGCGGTCATTTATTCCTGATTCAGGACAAGCGCGCCTATGCGGAGATCACCGCGTTTTTGCAGCGCGATTTACAGCGCGACAAGCCTTGATGCTGCCCCCTTTCAAACTTTCACAAATTGATCATGTGGTGTTGCGCGTGCAGGATTTGCCGCGCGCGCTGGCATTTTACTGTGGCGTACTGGGCTGTGCCGAGGAACGCCGCGTGCCGCAATTCGGTCTGGTGCAATTGCGCGCGGGCGCGTCGCTGATTGATCTGGTAGATAACTCCCAAAACCCGGACCGTGGAAATGGCCGCAATATGGATCATTTCGCATTGACCATTACACCTTTTGAGGAGGCGGCCATTCGCGCGCATCTTGCGGCAAACGGCATTGCGGCAGCTAAAGTTGAACAGCGTTATGGGGCAATGGGGACGGGTCCGTCGATTTACATAAACGATCCCGACGGCAATCAGGTCGAATTAAAGGGGCCGCCGAATTAGCGCTTTTTGCCATCTGCCTGACCGGGGGCCAGTAAATTACGGATCAGCACGCGTAATTTTCCAGGTGCCACCGGTTTTTGCAACAAATGCGCAAACCGTGTCCCAAGTGCTGCGCGCACTTCTGATACGACATCTCCGGTTATGAAAATTACCGGAATATTTTCAGCCAGCAATGGCGCAATCCGGTCGAGCACGGCAATACCGGTCTCGCCATTGGCCAGCCGGTAATCACTGATCACAATGTCCGGCGCGAATTTGTTCTGCTTCAGCTTTTGTTCAGCCTCATCGCCACTGCGTACGCAAAGCGCCTGCATGCCCCATATCTCCAGCAGTTTCTGCATGGCCTGTAATATCGGTTCGTCATCTTCGACAAGCAGTACGCGCCCGGTTTTTTGTTTCCACCCTATTGAGGCGTTTGCGTCATCGCGCCGGGTTTCGCCCGCAGTAATAATATTTCCCAGCGGCACCTCGATGGAGAATACCGATCCTTTTCCCAGGCGCGACTGCACCCGAATCTGACAACGCATTAATCGCGCATAGGCCCGCACAATGGCCAGCCCTAGCCCAAGGCCCTGACTGCTATCCCTGTCCGGTGTGCCAATTTGATAAAATTCGTCAAAAATATTGTTCAGCTCTGCATCGGGAATACCCATCCCCGTGTCCCATACCTCGATCCGTATGACCTCGCCAATCTTTCGGCAACCAAGCAGTAATTTACCGCGTTTGGTGTAACGCACGGCATTTCCCAGAAAATTGCGCAAAATTGAATCAAGCAATATCCGGTCCGTTCGCACCACAGCGCTGCTTGGCACAACACTGAAATCAAGATTTTTTTCCTGCGTGATACGCAGAAAATCCCTTTGCAGATCATCGAAAATATCACTTAGCCTGAAATCACGCATATCGGGATTAATGATGCCTGAATCCACCTTGCTGATATCCAGCAACGATCCCAGCAGGCGATCCATCACCTCGAGCGCGCGTTCGCTGTCGTGCAAAATATTCATCGCCATGTCATCTGTCAGCAGATATTCCTGCAACGCCGCATTCAGCAGTCGCAGCGCCTGTAAAGGCTGACGCAGATCATGGCTGGCCGCCGCAAGAAACCGTGACTTGGCCTTGTTCGCCCTTTCCGCCTCTGTGCGTGCGGCGACAGCTTCTGCGAGTTCCTGGGATGAGGTTGCTTGTGACACCGGGAACTAGTCCAGACTTTTCATAAAATCACCCATCGCGCGATTAAACGCAGCCGGCTGATGAATATTCGCCGCATGACCGGCATCCGCGATCATCACCTTGCGACCATCGGGAATTTTATCGGTCATATAGTCCGCCGCCGCCAGATAGCCGCGATCTTTTTCGCCGACCAGCACCAGTGCGGGGACCGTGATATGCGGCAGCGAATCAATAATCTGCGAATCATTTTGCGCCAGCATGCCGCGTGCGCCATGTTCAAGCCCCAGCGCCGTGCGATGTTTGCCCAGTTGCATTTCTTCACTATGCCCCACCGCAGCAAGACCTTTTGTCGCAAAGGCGAGCGCTGATTTTTCTGTCATCCTGTTCCAGTCGGCGCGGGCCGTGTCACTTTTATATCCCGGCCCGGTATTAAACAGCATCAGTGCGCGCGCGCGCGGCGCAAATTTCATATTAAAGGCCAGCGACATAAACCCGCCCAGCGAATGCCCGCCGATCACTGCCCGCGTAACACCACAGGCATCCAGAATGGCCACCATATCCTGCACCGTAGCATCCGCGCTGTACAACGAGGGGTCGTCCGGGCTGTCGCTTTCACCGTGCCCCAGCATATCCCAGGTAATTATACGATAATGCGACGCAAACGCGGCTATCTGGCCTGCCCACATGGTGCTGGTGGCGCTGAAGCCGTGGCTTAACAAAATTGGCGGCCCCTGGCCATCCGATCTGTAAAAAATCCTTGCGCCGCCGCGTTCAATATAAGCCATGAATGCCTAGTCTCCTTTCAAAACAGGGTAATTTATGGTTGATCGCCTGTGGTCGATTAACTAGAATTACCTTGTCCTGTGTATCTTATAGGGTTAAGTCCAATCAGGGTAAGGTTGTTTATTGGTTTCATCAACCAGATCAAATCATAGCCTGATATAGCTTCCTGATATAGTTCGACATCGTTTTTCGACATCGTTTAATGACATGTAGCGGGGTTTACATCGTGCAATCAGTATCATGCAATCTGGCGCGCTCTGGCCAGTCTTCGTTTCGCGCAAAGCTTGCAGCGGCAGTGATCGGGTTGGCGCTCGTGCTTCCGGCCAGCGCCAATGCCGCGCCCTGCGTCGCGCCCGAGGATCTGGCCCCGCTTCAGGTGCGCATGTTGCAAACCGAACTGATGGTGGCCGCGCTTACCTGTAATCAGCGAACGGATTATAATGCATTTGTTACCCGCTTTCAGCCGGAACTTTCTTCGCATGGCAAATCGCTGCAATCTTTCTTCAAACAGAAATATGGTTCCGGCTCGGCCAAGGCGCTGAACGGATTTGTGACGCGTATTGCCAATGAATCTTCGCGGCGCGGCATGCTGAAGCGCGGCCTGTTCTGCCACAATACGGCGGGAATTCACGCCAACAGCAAGAAAATTGCGCCAACAGGATTGCCGACTTTTGCCCGGACACAGCAATTCGCCACCCTGCATGGCATTACGCCATGCCCTGTCAAGGTTGCCGCCAAATAGCGTCACATCAGGGAATATAAAAAGCCTGCCCCAGCCAGCGCCAGCGTCCATCGCGCTCTGGCAGAGTGCAGTTGATTCGCCCGAGTCCGCGCGCAAAGGGTGTCGGCATGCGCACCTCTACACGATCATCCCCTAATTGCTGTATCGGTACGGGCGCATCCTG
Source organism: uncultured Alphaproteobacteria bacterium (assembly GCA_947085295.1). Classification (GTDB taxonomy): domain Bacteria; phylum Pseudomonadota; class Alphaproteobacteria; order UBA11222; family UBA11222; genus UBA11222. The sequence continues at coordinate 7,575 of CAMTVX010000085.1, forward strand.
CGTGCTGGCGTAACATTGCAGTCGATCCAGCCCGGTGACCGTTTTTTGCACGGTAAAGCCGAATGCCGGCGGATTATTATCCGGCCCTAACAGCGGGTCTTCGGGGGTAATATCCAGCACGGGCATCGGCAGCGCATTGGCGACCAGTTTGAAACGATCCTTGCCGCCATATTGTGCGTTCATTGCAAAGCGCGGCAGTGCAAAACGATCCGCGCCGCTATGCACCACGCCGGAATGCTGGCCAAACGCCGCCTTGAACCCCAGCGCCGCGATCTGGTTGCGGTCACGCCGACTATATTCGCCATAGGGATAGGCAAACAGATTCGGCTGCATGCCCAGCTCTTCCTTGAAGCGCGCGCTGGCCTTCGCGATATCCGCAGCGTTCGCTGCCTCGCTGGCCTGCGGCATATGCTGATGCGCGCCACTATGATGGCCGATCGTGACCCCGCCGCCTGCCAGCATTTCCCTGATCTGATCCCAGCTTAGAATACTGCTGGATTTTTCATCGATGACCTGCGTCGTGATAAAAAGTGTAAAGGGTAATCCAGCCGCCCGCAGCCTGGGCCAGGCTTGCGTGTAAGTGGTCGCAAAACCGTCATCAATGCTGATCGCCACAGCATGTTCCGGCAGCGGCTGGCCCGCCGCCAGCGCATCTATAATGGCGTCCAGCGACATCACCTGATAGCGACCGGATTTCAGTTCCGCGATATGTGCTTCCAACTGAGCAATGCTGACGCTGGTTGTGGGATATTGCGTCTCGCCAAAGCGGTGATAGATGAAAATGCTGGCCTGACCATGTTCCTGCGCCAGGGCATTGCCCGTAAAGCACAGCGCAAAACCAATCCCCGCCAGCGCGCGTGACAAATTCACCCTCAACTTTTCCCATGCAGTCATTGGAATTGGCTTTCACTCTCTGTATGTTGGCCACAAAGCTACTTCTTAACAGTAACGCAATGATGAAAGCGAGACGGTAATATGGCCAATATGTTGAATGATCAGGGACTTGACCTTCTGTTCCGTACGGCGCGCTCCCATAATGGCTGGGTGGCTGGCGCAGAGGTCAGTGACGCGCAACTTAATGCCCTTTATGATATTCTGAAATACGGGCCGACCAGTGCCAATTGCTCGCCCGCGCGGATCCTGTTTTTGCGCACCCCGGCTGCAAAGGAGCGCCTGCGTCCGTTCCTCAGCGAAGGCAATCTGGCCAAGACCATGGCAGCGCCGGTCTGTGCGTTGATTGCCTATGATATTGAGTTTTATGAATATTTACCCAAGCTGTTCCCACATGATCTGACCGCTAAAACCTGGTTCAACTGGAGTGCGGCGCATGCGCAAACCACCGCGTTCCGTAATGGCACCTTGCAGGGGGCCTATCTGATGATGGCCGCAAGGGCCATTGGTCTGGATGTCGGGGCCATGTCCGGCTTTGACAATGCCGGGGTGGACAAGGAATTTTTCCCGGACGGCAAGGTAAAATCAAATTTCCTGTGCAATATCGGCAGGGGCGATGAAAGCATGATTTTCCCACGCCATCCCAAATTCAGCTTTGACGAGGTGTGCAAGATTCTCTGATGCGCATTCTGGCGCTGGATACCTGTCTTGGCGCCTGCTCGGTTGCGATCTGGCAGGACGGCGTGGTGCTGGCGCGGGACTGGCAGCCCATGCCGCGCGGCCATGCCGAGGCATTGCTGCCGATGCTGGAAAAGCTGCGTGCGCAAACCGGGTTGGACTATGCCGATTTTGACCGGCTGGCGGTTAGCATCGGTCCCGGCAGTTTTGCCGGGGTGCGTGTGGGCCTTGCTGCGGCGCGCGGCATCTGTGTGGCGCGCAACCTTCCGCTGGTGGGGGTGAATACGCTGGAACTGATGGCTGCGGCAATTGCGGGGGACACGCCGATTGGTGTGGCGATCGACGCGCGCAATGATCAGGTTTATTTTCAGGCCTTTGCTGCGGGGGCAGCGATCTGCCCGCCTGCGCTGCTAACGCTGGCGCAAGCCGCAACGCTGATCGGTGAATTGGGTGGCGCATTGGCGCTGGTTGGCAATGCAGCCTTGATGCTTGCATCGCGCTGTACGGGTGCGGTCCACGCCAGCCATCCCGATTTACTGCCCGATGCGGCGATTTTGGCGGAACTGGCGGCAAGCCGTACTGCACTGGCGGGGGAGCTGATCGCGCCGCTATATCTGCGCGCGCCCGACGCGAAACTGCCGGGGACCGCCGCATGATCTGGGGCGGCGTCGATATTGTGCGGGCCGGTATGGCCACGCTGGAAATACTGGAAAGCCTGCACGGGGCCTGCTTTGCGGTGGGCTGGGACGCCATCGCCATCGCCCGGATGCTGGCCATGCCGGGGGCGACGGGAACCCTGGCGGTGATGCAGCCGGGCGCCGAACGTGAGTCCACCCCCGCCGGTTTCCTGCTGGGCCGCGAGGCAGGGGGTGAGGCCGAAATTATCTCGACCGGCGTTTTGGCCGGGTTTCGCGGGCGCGGCATTGGCGGCGCACTGGTTTCAGAGTTTATCACCCGTATGCAACAGCGCGGTATCGAGGCGGTATTTCTGGAAGTCGCTGTCGGTAATGACGCGGCGATATCGCTGTATAAACGTCAGGGCTTTGTATCTGTTGGACTGCGCAAGGGCTATTATGAACCAGCGCCAGATCAGCGCGGCGCTGGCCCCATCGATGCAATTGTCATGCGCCACAATTTATAGCTGATGCCGTAACCGCATTTTTCAGTTATACTCGGCAGATATTTCAGGCGAGTGAGGCGGTCATGGTTGCACCTATCGAAGATCTTTGCGAACAGCGCGGCATGCGCATGACGGATCAGCGCCGTATCATTGCGCGCGTACTGTCCAGTTCCGATGACCATCCAGACGTCGAGGAAGTGTACCGCCGCGCCTCTGCCAAGGATTCAAATATCAGTATCGCCACCGTCTATCGCACCGTGCGCCTGTTCGAAGAGGCGGGCATTCTGGAGCGCCACGAATTTGGCGATGGCCGCGCGCGCTATGAACAGGTGCCCGAAACCCATCACGACCATCTGATCAACATCCAGACCCGAGAAGTAATCGAATTTAGCGACAAGCAGATCGAGGAATTACAGCGCGTGATCGCGCAACAACTGGGCTATCGCCTGGTTGGCCACCGGCTGGAACTATATTGCGTACCCATTGATGCGGGCAAGGCGTAAGGGTGAAGCACTTCACCGCTTTTGCAGACGCCAGCGTTCCACGATCTCGTCGATAAAGCCAATATCGGCGTCTTGCGATAGCCATGCCTGGGAGAATTCCGCCGTATCGGAGGCCGGGCGTTTCTCGATCGGCAGATCATCAAAGCGCATGCGCATCGGAATGGTTACGCCGTCGCCAACAATAATGGCTTCCTGTTGCGCCAGCGATGGCAGCGCCTGCAACAGGCCGCCGGCACTTTCCGGCAGCGCATTGGCGACAAATTCCTGATCGCGGATATTGCTCATGCGCAGGGCAATCATGGTATTGCACTGGGACAATGCGCTGGTCGACAATTCCGCCGGACGCTGGCTGACCAGACACAGTCCCACGCCATATTTGCGGCCTTCCTTGGCAATGCGCGAAATGGCTTTTTTACTGGGACCAAAATTTTTCTCTTCGTCACGCGGCACATAGCGATGCGCCTCTTCGCACACCAGCAACACAGGCGCCATGCGCGATTTGTCATGGCTGGCCCAGACGCAAAAATCGAAGATCATGCGCGCCAGTACTGATACCACCACATCGACCACTTCTGATGGAATACCGGAAATATCAATAATACTAACCGGCTTTCCATTCACCGGAATGCGCAGGATGCGCGATAATATCCGGCCCATGCTGTCATCCACCAGAAGCCGCGAAAACATGAACGAGAAGCGGCGGTCCGTGCGCAGACTTTCGATTTTGGATTTCAGCCGTAAATAGGAAACGATTTCTTCGGTACGCTCCAGCTTTCCCATCGCTTCATCGAAAACCTTGACCAGATCACCAAGCCGGTAGGGAACCGGCGTATCCACAGTAATGTGGTCACTGCGCTCGCCTTCACGCAAAAACATTTTTTTGGCTTCGATGACGCCGGATTTCAGGATTTCAATTTCCGCATAGGCGCGTTCCTGATTGTGACCAACCATCACTTCCACCAGCTCTTCAAAATTCAACAGCCAGTAGGGCAATTGTAGATTGCTGAGATGAATGGCCTCGGCCTTGTCACCAAAAGCCGCAGCATATTCATTGTGCGGATCAATCAATACGATGTGCCCGTTGGGATTTTTGTCCAGGATGGCATGCAACACCAGTGACACGACGCAGCTTTTGCCTGAGCCCGTGGTGCCCAGCACGGCGAAATGCTTGGCCAGCAATTCATCGGTAACGGCATAGGCCGGAATAGAGCGATCCTGATGAATGCTGCCCAGGCGCGCGATGGAAACATCTGGCGGCGCGTACACCATCGCCAGATCGCGCGCGTCGGCTGTCATTACCTGCGTATCAAAATGCGGATAATAGGTCACGCCGCGATGAAAACTTCCATGCCCGCCTTTTTCATCGGTCAGAATTTCGCCGAGCAACTGAATTTCGATCATGCGCGCTTCGGCGCCGGTGCCGATCAGCGTGTAACCACCGCCGCTCATGCTCTGCACCATGCCATAGACGACGGATATTTCACCGGGCATGACAACCAGCCCGCCGATGGAAATATTCGCCTGACGGCCAGTGCCCGGTCCACTTAATATTGCGGTTACGTTGGCGCCCCGGATAGCGGTAATGGTGCCAATGGGTATCCGCACGGCGCAGGCTTGCGCTGCCTGGCCTGTCGTTATGGGCGCTGAGGATGGTGGGTTTAACTGGGCTTCATGCACCTGGGTCATAGCAACTGAACTTCCTTTTATAACCCGCTACAAAACTCTGACGGATCAACGTGGGCAGTTTCGCATTGCACGATTACCAGACGGTAAATGGCGGCATAATTGGGGACAGTATATATAATTGGGGACAGTATATAGTTTATCAGCATGACCGTGTGGGGTGCGCGGCCCATGCGGACAATAAACTATATACTGTCCCCAATTACTATTTCTTGCGGCTGGCTTTTTCTGTGATGCCTGACACGCCTTCGCGGCTTTCCAGCACTGCGCACACCTCTGCAAGCGTGACGCCCGACGCCTGCAAGAGCACCAGCAGATGATACAGCACATCAGCGGCCTCTGCGGTGATTTCCCGGCTATTTCCGCTGACTGCGGCCAGTGCCAGCTCGACCGCTTCTTCCGCCAGTTTTTTGGCAGGCAGGTGCGGCGCCGCCGCCAGTAATTTTGACGTGTAGGATGTGTCTGCCCCGGCCCCTGCGCGGTCTTTAATAATTTGCGACAGACGAAGCAGAATCTCCAGCGGCATGGTATCGGCGGTTTTTTTCATAATCGCACCGCAATCCCGGCATCGGCCATATGGCGTTTGGCCTGTTGAATGGAAAATTCGCCAAAGTGAAAAATCGACGCCGCCAGCACGGCGCTGGCATGGCCCTGCAAGACCCCCTGGCTCAGGTGATCAAGCGTACCTACACCACCGCTGGCAATCACCGGCACGGTTACAGCATCGCTGATGGCACGGGTCAGCGCCAGATCAAAACCCGCGCGCGTGCCATCGCGATCCATCGAGGTCAGCAGAATTTCGCCCGCACCCAATGCCACGACTTCGCGCGCATAGGCGATGGCGTCAATGCCGGTGGCGTTGCGCCCGCCATGCGTCCAGATTTCCCATTTGCCTGGCCCGGCCGCCTTGGCGTCAATCGCTACCACAATGCACTGGCTGCCGAATTTTTCTGCGGCCTCGCGCACCAGTTCACGGCGCGCAACGGCGGCGGTATTGATCGCCACCTTGTCCGCGCCCGCCAGCAATAGATTGCGCACATCTTCCACCTTGCGCACACCGCCGCCCACCGTCAAAGGCATGAAACATTGCGATGCGGTCTGCGCCACAATGTCATACAGCGTATCGCGCGCCTCATGCGATGCGGTGATATCCAGAAAGCATAATTCATCCGCGCCTTCTGCGTCATAGCGGCGCGCCTGTTCCACCGGATCGCCCGCATCCACCAGATTGACAAATGAGATACCCTTGACGACGCGGCCCTTGTCCACGTCCAGACAGGGAATGATGCGCACCTTCAGCATGCCAGCACCTTTAATGCAGTGGCCGGATCAAGGCGCCCATCATACAGCGCGCGCCCGGAAATAACCCCTTCGATGCCGGGGCAGCGGGTGGCTTTCAACGCTTCGAGATCGGCCAGCGATGACACCCCGCCGCTGGCGATGACGGGAATATTCACAGCCTCGGCCAGCGCCACCGTGGCCGCAATATTTGGTCCCCCCATCGCGCCGTCACGTTCAATATCGGTATAAATCAGCGCTGCCGCGCCTGCATCTCCGAAACGCGCGGCCAGTTCCTGCACCGAAATCGCGGTGGCTTGCGCCCAGCCCGCAACCGCAACCATGCCATCGCGCGCATCAATGCCCAGCGCGATGCGCCCGGGGAATGCGCGACACGCCGCCCGCACCAGTTCGGGATCACGAACCGCGACGGTGCCAAGAATGACGCGGCGTACGCCCCGCGCCAGCCAGTCTTCAATCGTCGCCATGTCGCGGATGCCACCGCCAAGCTGCACCGGAATTTTCACCGCCGCCAAAATCGCCGACACGCTTTCGCCGTTCACCGGTTTTCCGGCAAAGGCGCCGTTGAGATCGACCAGATGCAGCCAGGAAAAACCCTGGCTTTCAAAGATGCGCGCCTGCGCCGCCGGATCATCGTTAAACGTGGTGGCGGCATTCATATCGCCGCGCAGCAGGCGCACGCATACCCCGTCTTTCAAATCAATGGCAGGAAACAAAATCATTTTGGGGCACTGCTCTCATCAAGGTTTTTACTGTAATAATAGCCGCTGATATAACGGCCATGAATACGCGCATAGCGCGCCTTGACGCCCCACCGCGCAAAGCCATGCGCCTCGAACAGATTGATCGCAACCGTGCGGTCGGAGCGCACATCCAGATCCAGCGTTGTGTAGCCGCGCGCGCGCGCCACTTCTTCCAGGCCAATTAACAGCCCGCGCGCCAGACCATGCCCGCGCGCCCAGGGCGCAATAATGAATGTCGTTAACTGCGCACCAAACGCACCGGATTCATTATTCGCAGACGGGCGCAACAATTGCGATGTCCCCACCACACGACCATCCATCCGGGCTATAAACAGGCTTCTTTCCGGCACCAGCATAACGCCGTTCCAGTAATTTTCCAGAACCCGCATTGGCGGTGGCTTGTTCCACAAAAAGCCATCGCCATCGGTGATGGCGTGAATGGTCAGCTCACACAACTCCGCCAGATCGTTGCCGGTAAAGCTTTCGATCTCTTCGATGCGGGTGGTTTTCAGGTCGCCACCGCTGGCCGGGTTTTGTGTTTCCGACATATTCATTTTGCTCCGTATACAGACCTGTTTTTTCAGGGCTTCCAGCGCAGGAAGTTTGCAAGTAATTGCAGGCCAAGCGCCTGGCTTTTTTCCGGATGAAACTGCACACCGAGCATATTGTCCCGGCCCACCGCCGCTGTCACCTGCCCGCCATATTCTGTCGTCGCCAAAATGTCACCGGGAGCACTGGCGATAAACTGATAGGAGTGCAGAAAATAACAATCCCCCGCATCCATCCCCGTCAACACCGGATGGCGCTTGCCCGATGCCTGTAACACCAGCGTGTTCCAGCCCATATGCGGGATTTTCATATTCGGCTGGCTTTGCGTCCCTGCCAGGCCGTAGCCTTCTGGCGAAGGCTGGAGGGCGCGCACTTCACCACTTATCCAGCCAAGCCCCTGATGCACGCCATGTTCAAGACCGCGATCCGCCATCAATTGCATGCCGACACAAATGCCCAGAAACGGACGCCGCTTTTCGCGCACAGTAACGCTTAGCGCATCGTGCATGCCCGCCACCGCCTGTAGTCCGCGCGCGCAATCGCCAAACGCACCGACGCCGGGCAACACAATATAATCTGCGTCCAGTACGCGCGCGGGATCATCGCTGACCGTGACCTGACCGCCCCAGCCATTATTTGCGCCCGCAGCCTCAAACGCCTTCGCCACAGAGCGCAGATTGCCCGAGCCATAATTGATGATAACCAGTTTCACTCGCCACGCTCACGCGTTGGCGTAGCGGGCCGCTGCGGATCCGACGCCATAAAACCCCATCCAGACGCCGTGCGACGCCGCTCAAAGTCCGGTGTGAACACAGGCGGCGGGGGTGGGGTTTGCGCAGGCGGCGTCACGGGCCTGGCGGCAAAATACCGCGCCTCGGCCAGCGGCAGATTTTTTTCAGCGACCGTCGCCACCTGCCGATAACCGGAGCGTTGCAAATACCAGCGGCGCAACCCATTGGCCTCAAACGCCACGATCAGCCCGAAACCAAATCCAATGATCGCAGCAGAGGTTTCGTTCGATCCAAATAATTGACCCAGCATGGCGACGCCCCCGGACAGCACAACATAGCCGACCGCCACCAGCCACATGCGGTGATACAACATCCACAGCAACGGCACGATCATCGCAGGCCAGCTAAAGCCTTCCTTGAGGAAAATCACGCTGCGCGGATCATCAAGCGCAGCTGCCCCGTTGACCGGTTCGAATATCGAATAAATCTGCATTACAGGCTGCCGCTTAATGTACCTTTGGTGGAAGGGGCCGTTGTTGATGCACGCGGATCAATTTCCACCGCCACACGCAGCGCCCGCGCCAGACCCTTATAGCAGGATTCCACAATATGGTGATTGTTCTCACCATAGCGGTTTTCCACATGCAGGGTTGCCCCCGCAGCCTGGGCAAAGGCCTGAAACCATTCCTTGAACAGTTCGGTGTCCATTTCGCCAAGTTTGGGTTTCGTGAACGCCACCTTCCACACCAGATAGGGCCGGTTGGATAAATCCAGCGCCACCTGCGTGCAGGTTTCATCCATCGGGATAACCGCACTGCCATAACGCCGGATGCCAATACGCGCGCCCAGCGCCTGCGCCAGCGCCTCGCCAATGGCGATGCCGGTGTCTTCGGTGGTGTGGTGATAATCAATGTGCAGATCGCCACTGGCCTGGACATCCAGATCAATCAGCGAATGCCTTGAGAGCTGTTCCAGCATATGATCCAGAAAGCCGATCCCGGTTGACACATTATAACGCCCGGTCCCGTCCAGATTGACGGTCACGCTGATCTGGGTTTCCTTGGTTTTGCGGGCAACAGTTGCGGTACGCATGGGCCTCTCCTGGGGGCGTGATGGATGCGCGTCCTTTTAGCAGGAGTCGCAAGCTATTGTACAATGCCGCCTGCATGTTTATGTCATCACAGCTTTAACAAACTGGTTTTTTCCCGCATGACCCACCCCACACAGAGCGATCCCACCGGCTGTCACGGCACCACCATTTTATCGGTGCGCAAGAACGGCCTTGTCGCCATTGCCGGTGATGGGCAGGTAACCCTTGGCAATATCGTCATAAAAGCCAATGCCCGCAAGGTGCGTCCGCTGGGAGCGGGCGGTGTGATTGCAGGCTTTGCAGGCGCCACCGCCGATGCCATGACCCTGTTTGAGCGGCTGGAAGGCAAACTGGAGCAGTTTCCCGGGCAATTGACCCGCGCCGCCGTGGAAATGGCCAAGGACTGGCGTATGGACCGCTATTTACGGCGGCTGGAAGCCATGATGATCGTCGCTGATAAGGATGTCAGTCTGGTGCTGACCGGCACCGGAGACGTTCTGGAACCGGAACGAGGGCTTGTCGGCATTGGGTCTGGCGGGGCCTATGCGCAGTCGGCGGCCATGGCCCTGATTGATATGGATCTGTCGGCCGAGGAGATTGTGCGCCGGTCCATGACCATTGCCGCACAAATATGTATATACACTAATAACTCTGTCACCCTTGAAATCTTACCCAAACAGGCCGGGAAATAATTATGGACGCCGTCAGCATTGAACCCGGAACCGCCTTTACCCCGCGCGAAATCGTTTCCGAACTGGATCGCTATATTGTCGGCCAGAATGACGCCAAGCGCGCCGTGGCCATCGCGCTGCGCAACCGCTGGCGTCGCCAGCAACTGCCCGAGGAACTGCGCGAGGAGGTGCTGCCGAAAAATATTCTGATGATCGGACCCACCGGCGTCGGCAAGACAGAGATTTCGCGGCGTCTGGCCAAACTGGCCCAGGCCCCGTTCATTAAAATCGAGGCCACCAAATTCACCGAGGTCGGCTATGTCGGGCGCGATGTCGAACAGATCATCCGCGATCTGGTGGAAATCGCCATTGGCATGGTGCGCGCCCGCAAACGCAAGGAGGTTGAGGCGCGCGCCCATCTGGCCGCCGAAGAGCGCGTACTGGATGGACTGGTCGGCGCGAACGCCAGCGCTGCGACACGCGAAAGTTTCCGCAAGCGCCTGCATGCGGGCGATCTGGACGACAAGGAAATCGCCATTCATGTGAGCGGCGGCGGCGGTGGATTTCCAAGCTTTGAAATTCCCGGCATGCCCGGCGCCAATATCGGCATGATCAATATTGGCGATATGCTGGGCAAGGCCATGGGCGGCGCACAGACCACGCAAAAGCGCATGCTGGTGAAAGATAGCTACAAGGTGCTGATCGCCGAGGAAAGCGACAAGCTTCTGGATCAGGATCAACTGACCCGCGAGGCTGTACATGCCGTAGAAAATAACGGCATCGTGTTTCTCGATGAAATCGATAAAATCTGCGCGCGGTCCGAACGTCAGGGGGCGGATGTTTCGCGCGAAGGTGTGCAGCGTGACCTGCTGCCGCTGATCGAGGGCACCACGGTCAGCACCAAGCACGGCCCGGTACGCACCGAACATATTCTGTTCATCGCGTCGGGTGCGTTTCACATTGCCAAGCCGTCCGATCTGTTGCCCGAATTACAGGGCCGCCTGCCGATCCGGGTGGAACTCAAACCGCTCAGCCGCGAGGATATCCGCCGTATTCTGACAGAGCCGGAAGCCAGCCTGATCCGGCAATATATCGCGCTGCTGAAAACCGAACAGGTGGATGTAAGTTTCAGCGAAGACGGCATCGACGCCATCGCCGACATTGCCGTCGAGATCAACAGCAATGTCGAAAATATCGGCGCGCGCCGCCTGCACACCGTGATGGAGCGCATTCTCGATGAAATCAGCTTCACCGCCACCGACCGCGCCGGTGAAGCGCTTACCATCGACGCGGCTTACGTCGAAAAACACATCGGCGATCTGGCCAGAAACCGCGATTTGTCGAAATTTATTTTGTGAGGGAGCGGGCGAATGAATGCATCCACCGCGATCTGTTTTAACTGAACAGGTGGCCGCTTTTGTCGCGTTTGGTGTCGAGATAGAACCGGTTGTGTTCATTGCTGGGAAACTGGTGCGGCACCCGCTCCACGACGCGCACCCCCAATTGCGCCAGCCCGGTCAGTTTTGAGGGATTATTGCTCATCAGCCGAACCTCGTTAAAACCGAGCAGGCGCAGCATCCGGGCGGCGGGCAGGAAAATCCGCTCATCTGCGGAAAAGCCCAGCCGTTCATTGGCCTGATTGGTGTCAAACCCCTGATCCTGAAGGCCATAGGCGCGCAGCTTGTTGATAAGACCAATGCCGCGCCCTTCCTGGGCCAGATAGAGCAAAATGCCGCCACCGGCTTCGTTGATCTGCTTGATCGCGCCGCGCAATTGTTCGCCGCAATCGCATTTCAGCGAACCAATCAGATCGCCCGTAAAACATTCAGAATGCAGTCGCGCCAGCACGGGCTGATGCCGGTCGGGATCCCCGATCACAATGGCAAAATGCTCCAGCCCGCCATCTTTGGGGCGAAAGGCAATCAGGCGCGCATTTTCGGCGCCCGCCAGCGGCACCCGTGCCCCGGTTACCTGTACCAGAGCCGTGGCCGCCGACACGTCATAGGAGCGCAGCGCCTCTTCGCTGACCCGCAGCAGATCATGCGCGCTGGCAACAATATCGGTTTGGCCTTGGGGTATGCCCGCCGCAATGACAGCAGGCAGCAAATGCGCCAGTTTGGCCAGCTTTATAGCCGCTATCCAGCCTCTGCCCTGAATCGTGCGCAGGGCATGAAACGGGCCGCGCAGGGGCAATTCCAGATCGCGCGACGGATCTGCCAGCGCGCCGGCCGCATCGACGGTTTCCCAGCCGCCCCTGGCGCCCTGCGGCAAAAGCACGACGTCAGGCGTATACAGGCGAATTTTCAGGGTGGCGGCGCGTTGATGGGTCAACACCAGAAATGTCGGTGTTCCCGCCCATTCGGTGATGGCCTGTACGGTTTCTGGCCGGGCAAGTTCTGCTGCCACCGCCAGCACGGGTGACGCATCCGTGCCCTGGTCCTGTATCAGTACCGGCACCCCACGGCGAAAATCGCCTATTGCCCGCTCAACCCTCGCCAGGGGGGATATGCTGAACCGTTCCGTACTCATGCGGCGCCTGCGCAATTAAGTACAAAATTCCGATATGCGATGATGGTAAATGTGCTCATCTGTGACAAAATGCACATGGCATGCTTCCCGACAAGGCTTAAATTGTTTGCTAACCACTTCGTCTCAACGCGCGGCGATTGCGGTATGGATATTGGCGGATGGATTTTTTGCATGGGAGGGGGTTACGATGCTCCAGGTTCAAGTACGGGTTCAAGAACGGATTATGTCGGTTAATTCACAAAAAAGCCTTTTGATTGTAGACGATGATGTGATGTTGGGTGAGTCCCTTTCTGAGCAATTCGATTTGCAGAGAGAGTTTTCAAGCCATCTGGTGCATTCGGCAACCGAGGGGTTGCAATGGATACAAAAGACCCCGGCTGATCTGGTGCTGCTGGATGTTGGCCTGCCGGATATGGATGGGCGCGAGGCGTGCCGGAAGATGCGCGCGCTGGGTGTCAAATGCCCGATTATCATGCTGACGGGCGTGGATTCCGAAGCCGATACCATTCTGGGGCTGGAATCAGGCGCCAATGATTATGTCACCAAGCCCTTTCGCTTTGGGGTTTTACTGGCCCGGGTGCGGGCGCATTTGCGTCAGCATGAACAAAGCGAAGACGCCGTTTTCAATATCGGCCCGTATAAATTCAAGCCGTCTGCAAAATTGCTGGTGGATGAAAATAATGCCCGAAAAATCCGGCTTACGGAAAAGGAAACGGCGATCCTGAAATTTCTGTATCGCGCGGGCGAGCAGGTAACCGGGCGCGATGTGCTGCTGCATGAAGTGTGGGGCTATAATGCCGCCGTCACCACCCACACGCTGGAAACGCATATTTATCGCCTGCGCCAGAAGATCGAGGAAAACCCTTCCGACGCGCAATTGCTGATTACCGATCACGGCGGCTATCGGCTGTGCCCGTGATGGGCTTACAGCGGTTCTCCCGACAGCAGGCGCGGTAAATCACCCACATCCCCGGCCGCGTGGCGCATGGCGAGGCGGCGCAGCGGCCCGATTTGTCCAACCAGGCCCAGGCCGATATCGCGGGCAATCCGCAGCAGGGGCGCGTCGTTGGAAAACAGACGATTGAGAATATCTGTGACGGCGGCCAGACTGACATTATCAAAACGCCGCCATGCCTGATAGCGTTCCAGCACTGTGGACGCGCCGATATCCAGACCCAGGCGCTGCGCATCCACCAGCACTTCGGCCAGCGCCGCGACGTCACGCAAGCCCAGATTTAATCCCTGTCCGGCAATCGGGTGAATGGTATGCGCCGCATCCCCCACCAGCACCAGCCGATCCGCCACATACTCGCGCGCGTGATGAAACGACAACGGATAAATCCAGCGCGGCCCTTCGCAAATGATGTCGCCCCACTGAGCGCCGAAACGCGCGCGCAATTCCGTTTCAAAATCGGCCTGACCCAACGCCATCAGCGCCTGCGCGCGCGCCGTGGGTTCGGTCCATACCAGCGAAGAACGCGCGCCTGTCATTGGCAGAATGGCGAACGGACCGGCGGGCAGAAAATATTCATGCGCCAGACCGCCATGCGGCCGGGCATGCTGCACGGTGGCGACGATGCCCGACTGACCATAATTCCAGGCTACCGATTTGATGCCTGCCGCCTGTCTTAAAATTGACTCCCTGCCATCTGCCGCCACGCATAGACGCCCGCGCACACAGGCACCGTCTGCCAATTGTACACTCACGCCATAGGCATCGGCTTGTGCGGCAATCACCCTGCTGGCAGCGCGCGTACAAACTGTCGGCGCAGATTGCGCAAGCGCCGCATGCAGCGCCAGCCGAATATGGCGGTTCTCAATAATATGGCCAAGCGGTTGCCCGCCCGCATCCCGCGCACCATCCAGATGATCGAAATGCAGGCTGAGTGGAGACGCGCCGCTGCCAGGACGTCCATCACTAACCTGTATATCCAGAATCGGTTGCGCATCGCCTGCCATATGTGGCCAGATTCCAAGTCCCGCCATCATGCGTGTGGATGCCCGGCCCAGCGCCGACACCCGGCCATCAAAGTCAGACGCGACACTGGCCGCAGCAGGTGCGCCGTCCAGCACCAGTACCGTAAGGCCAGCCTGTCCCGCCGCGACAGCGAAAGTCAGGCCCACCATGCCACCGCCCACCAGGATGATATCGGCGTCGAACTGTGCTTTGGGCATCTGATCTGCCTATTTATTGAGCAAATCGTCTAAAAAATAGCCGATTTCTAGAGATGGTTACGCATAACGGTCCAGAGATTCTTACCGAATCCCTAACTGTTACCCATAAGTGATGCTTATCACAAACCGGCACGCTTCTTGAAATAACCTGTCAAGGGCAATCCAGATGGAGGAGAAACATTCACATGAAACTCGTAATGGCTATCATCAAGCCTTTCAAGCTGGACGAAGTGCGTGAAGCATTGACCAGTCTGGGCATAGAGGGCATGACCGTCACCGAAGTAAAGGGTTACGGGCGGCAAAAGGGCCACACGGAAATCTATCGCGGCGCGGAATACGCCGTCAGCTTTTTGCCTAAACTGAAACTGGAACTGGCGATTTCATCTGATCAGGTTGAGGCTGTGGTTGACGCCATTGTCGCCGCCGCCCGCACCGGGCAGATCGGCGACGGTAAAATCTTCGTTTCCCCCATTGATCAGGTTATCCGCGTGCGCACAGGCGAAAAAGACGCCGATGCGCTGTAAGCGGTTTATGGAGAACAACATGCAAACCCTCATTAAATTTTCTTTGCTGGCTGCGTTTATGGCGTTTGCCGGACTTGGCCTTGTCGATCCGGCATTTGCGCAGGAGGCAGCCGAAGCCGCTGCACCTGCCCCCACCATTGATTCCGGCGATACGGCATGGATGCTGACATCGACGGCGCTGGTTTTACTGATGACCATTCCGGGGCTGGCGCTGTTTTACGGCGGCATGGTGCGCAAGATGAATGTGCTGGCGACCGTCACCCAGAGTTTTGCGATCTGCTGTGTTGTAGCAGTGTTGTGGATGGTGCTGGGCTATAGCCTGACCTTTGGCAACGGGACCGCCATGGTCGGCGACATGAGCCGCTTTTTGTTGCATGGCATGGACATGAATGCGCCGTTCCTGCTGGGGGCGGGTATGGAAACCGGGTCGGTGCAGTTCACCATTCCCGAAAGCGTGTTCATGATGTTCCAGATGACCTTTGCGATCATCACGCCCGCGCTGATCACCGGCGCATTTGTTGACCGGATAAAGTTTTCATCGCTGCTGGTCTTTACTGTGTTGTGGGTATTGATCGTCTATGCGCCGATTGCGCATTGGGTCTGGCACCCGATGGGCATGTTGTGGGCGGCTGGCGTGCTGGATTTCGCGGGCGGCACCGTGGTGCATATCAATGCAGGTGTGGCGGGGCTGGTGGCCGCGCTGATCATTGGCAAGCGCACCGGGTATGGCAAGGGCGGCCATAATTTTGCGCCGCATAATCTGGTATTGAGCCTTATTGGCGCGTCCCTGCTGTGGGTCGGCTGGTTTGGCTTTAATGCGGGATCGGCCGGTGCGGCCAATGGCCGGGCCGGCATGGCGATGGCGGTTACGATGATTGCCGCTGCCGCCGCTGCGCTGTCCTGGATGTTCACCGAATGGTCGTTACGCGGCAAACCCAGCGCGCTGGGCCTGATTTCAGGCGCGATTGGCGGGCTGGTGGCGATTACGCCTGCATCGGGTTTTGTCGATCCTTCCGGCGCGCTGATCATTGGCCTGATTGCCGGTGTGATGTGCTATTGGGGCGCCACCTGGCTGAAGCATGCCGGTGGCTATGATGACAGCCTGGACGCCTTCGGCGTGCATGGTATTGGCGGCATCGTCGGGGCCTTGCTCACAGGTGTCTTCGCCATGAAGGGCATTGGCGGCGTTTCCGGCCTGATCGAGGGTAATCCCGGTCAGGTTATGACCCAGATCATCGGCATTGGTTACACCATTGCCTGGTGCGCGCTGGCCACCGCCGGGATCCTGTATCTGATCAAGTTCACCATTGGTCTGCGGGTCGAGCCGGAACAGGAACGCGACGGGCTGGATCTGTCACTGCACGGCGAAACCATCGCATAATCATGGGACCCCGGTCCGGCCATGGCGGCCGGACCGGGGATCCCACCGATAGAATAACTTCCGCCACGCCTCCCAAATGCGCTACACTTTGCCCAAAGCAATATTCCGGGTGAGGATAAATGGCGGACGGCGCAAAAGTTCCCGCACAACAGACACAGCACGCCAAGAGCGCGGCACAGGCCGTAAAGCCGATTAATCTGGCCTTGCAGGGCGGCGGCGCGCATGGGGCATTTACCTGGGGTGTGCTGGACCGGCTGTGCGAAGAACCCCGCATCGCCATAGAAGGCATCAGTGCGACAAGCGCAGGCGCCATGAACGGCGCGGTCTTTGCCTCTGGCCTGACGCAGGGTGGCCGTGAAGGGGCGCGCACAGCCCTGGAAGCCTATTGGAAACGCGTGGCCAGGGCAGGCGAGTTCAGCCCGTTGCGGCCCAATATATTTGATAAATTGTTTGGTTTTACCGCGCCCGATCAATCACCGGCCTTTGTGGCCTTTGATCTGATGACGCGGATGCTGTCGCCCTATCAGTTCAATCCGCTGAACCTCAATCCGTTACGCACGGTGTTGCAGCAAAGTGTCGATTTTGACGCGCTGCGCAGTGATAAATGCCCGGTCAAACTGTTTCTTTCGGCCACCAATGTGCGCACCGGCAAGGTAAAAATTTTCGAGAATGACGAAATCACCGCCGATGCCGTGCTGGCGTCAAGCTGCCTACCGTTTTTATTTCAGGCGATTGAAATTGACGGTGAGGCCTATTGGGATGGCGGCTATATGGGCAATCCGGCGATCTTTCCGCTGATCTATGGCTGTAAAAGCCATGATGTGGTGATTGTGCATATCAATCCGATAGAACGCAAAAAACTGCCGCGCACCGCCAGCGAGATTATGAACCGCATCAATGAAATCAGTTTCAATTCATCGCTGATGCGCGAGATGCGCGCGGTCAGTTTCGTGACCAAGCTGATTGATGACGGAAAGCTGGACGACCCGTCGTTCAGCCGCATGCTGATCCACGCCATTGCCGCCGACGAAATGATGAGCAGCCTGGGGGTCGCCAGCAAAATGAGCACCGAATGGCAATTTCTGATCGGATTGCGCGACACCGGCCGCGCCTGCGCCGATGCCTGGATCACGCAGAATTTTGATGCGCTGGGAAATAGTTCGACGGTGGATATAGGCGCTATGTATTTGTGAAGAAATGCCAGATCGTTTTTTATTATTACAGAATTACAACACCCTCCGTCGTCATTGCGAGCGAAGCGTGGCAATCCACCAAGCCTTCGCCAGAAGGCTACGGCTGGCAAAGGAGTCACAAACGAAGGCCATACCGTGAGACTCTGGATCGCCACGCCGCTTCGCGGCTCGCGATGACGATGGAGGGTTTATGCGCTTCCGCTTGAGCAGTGAACCCGCCAGCCCTTACGCGCGCGCGCCGAAAATTGCGCTGCCGATGCGCACATGGGTCGCGCCGTATTTTATCGCCGCCTCGAAATCATCACTCATGCCCATGCTTAATTGCGTAAACCCATTGCGCGCGGCAATTTCCGCCAGCAATGCAAAATGCGCCGACGCATCCTGCGTTGCTGGGGGAATGCACATCAGCCCGCAAGGTTTCAGCCCGAATTCATCGCGGCATTGCGCAATAAAATGATCGGCTTCGTGGGGCGATACGCCAGCCTTTTGCGGTTCCTGCCCGGTGTTGACCTGAATGAACAATGCCGGGGACTTGCCGCTGACTGCGACTTCATCCGCGATGCGGGCCGCCAGTTTTACGCGGTCAAGCGTGTGGATCACGTCAAACAGCGCCAGCGCCTCACGCACCTTGTTGGTTTGCAGCGGCCCGATCAGATGCAGCCGGCACGGCGCATGTGCCGCACGAAGCGGCGGCCATTTGGCGCTAGCTTCCTGCACCCGGTTTTCCCCAAAATCCTGCTGGCCCGCCGCGAGGGCAGGCAGCATGGTTGCGGCCGCATGAAATTTACTGACAGCAATCAGCGTAATGCTGCGCGGATCGCGCCCGGCCAGTTGCGCCGCCGCGACAATGCGCGCACGCACCGCCGCCAGATTTGCGGTAATATCGGCCTGTAGCGAATTTAGAGACTGGTTCATCTGCATTCTGCCAACTGTTATAATTCCTAACCTGTCATCCTGGACCTCATTGTCATCCTGTCAAAGACATTGAAAGCTGATATGGCAGGCCCAAACAAGTATGAGATCATCAATGACGCTAGCAAGCATTGCCGCCCAACTCAATTGCGCTGCGCGATTTGCGCCGCGCGGGAGTGCCCTGCCGGCGTTATGGTTGCTGAGCGATACGCTGCGCCTTGCCGATCCCCGTGCGGCCATTGGCCGCCTGCCTGCTGGCGCGGGATTTATTTTTCGACATTATGATCATCCGCAGCGTGAGGCGCTGGCACGGACCCTGTTACGGCTTTGCCGCAAACGCCGCATTATTTTTCTGCTGGCGGGGGATTGGCAAATGGCGGTGCGCATACAGGCCGACGGCGCGCATTTTCCCGAAGCGCTGGCGCATCACGCGCGCGCCATCCGCAGGATAAAACCTGATGCGCTGGTGACGGTGGCAGCACATGGCCTGTATGCGGCGCATCGCGCCCGGCGGGTTGGCGCAGACGCAGCGCTGCTATCGCCGGTATTTGCTACCCAAAGTCATCCGGGGGGTGATGTGCTGGGCACCGTGCGGTTTGCCGACATCGCGCGCAAGTCACCCTTGCCGGTGATCGCGCTTGGCGGCGTGACGCCTGCAAATGCCCGCCGCCTGAAAGGCAGCGGGGCGGTGGGCATTGCCGGGATCAGCGGCATTGCCTAACTTGACCTTGCGGTTTTTTTGCTTAGCTGACCCTGCGGTCTTTGGCCCTTAGCGAGAAGTTGGCTTCGACATAACTGATTAATTGCGCCACGCATTCCTCAATGGAATGTTTGGCGGTATCGATTACCAGCTCTGCCGCTTCGGGGGCCTCATAGGGGGCGGAAATGCCCGTGAATTCCTTGATTTCACCGCGACGGGCTTTTTGATACAGGCCTTTGGGGTCGCGGCTTTCGCAGGTTGCCACATCGGCCTGTACATAGACCTCGTGAAAGTGCTCGGGTGCTGCGGCGCGCGCGCGATCCCGGTCGGAGCGGTAGGGCGAGATAAAGGCGGTCAGCGCGATCATGCCCGCGCGCGCAAACAGCGCCGCCACTTCGCCCACACGGCGGATATTTTCGGAGCGGTCTTCCGGCGAAAATCCCAGATTGGCATTGAGACCAAAACGGATATTGTCGCCATCCAGCACATAGACCGAATAGCCTTTTTCAAACAGGCGGTGTTCCAGTTCCACGGACAAGGTGGATTTACCCGCGCCCGATAGTCCGGTAAACCAGATTACACCACCGCGATGCCCGTTCATGCGGGCGCGTTCGTCATTGCTGACGCCCTGTTCGACCCTGACAATATTCGTGGCGCGCTGCGTGATGAGCTGGCGCTGATCGGCATAGCCTTCCATCGAAATGATACCGCCACCGGCAATGTCATATTCATCAACCAGTACGAAGCGCCCGGTCGCAGGCATGTCATTGAACGCATCCAGCGCCACCATGCGCCGCGAACGCAGCACCACTTCGGCGACCTGATTGCGTTCCACCTGGGTTGCAGTGGCCGAGGACAGATCGCCGGTGTCGATTACCGCTTCGATCTGTTGCACCTGAACCTGGGCCTCGGTGGTGTTCAGTTTCAGCTTGTACGCCTTGCCAATGGTCAGCGGTTCATGACCCAGCCAGAACAGGCGTGCACGGAATACATCGGTTTCTATCGGCGCGTTTCTGACATGGCTGATGGTATCGCCGCGTTCGACAAAAATCTGCTCATCCAGCGTCAGGCCGACGCTATAGCCTGCCGTGGCGAATGCGGGCGCGGCCAGCGTTGCAGGCCATACTTCCAGAGATTTTACACGCGCCGTTTTATTGGAAGGCGAAAACATGATTTCATCGCCCACATTGACGCGGCCCGATTCAATGCGCCCGGCAATGATGCGGCGTTCATCAAATTTATACACATCCTGCACCGGCAGACGCAGCGGCAGATCGCTGGACAGGGGTTCTGACACAAAACAGTCAAGCGCACCGACAATAGTTGGTCCGTCATACCATTGCATCGCATCGGAACGCGTGACGATATTTTCGCCTTCGCGCGCCGAAACCGGCAGAATAAAAGTT
Organism: uncultured Alphaproteobacteria bacterium; assembly: GCA_947085295.1. Lineage (GTDB taxonomy): Bacteria > Pseudomonadota > Alphaproteobacteria > UBA11222 > UBA11222 > UBA11222. Next base: position 28,353 of record CAMTVX010000085.1, read on the forward strand.
GGCACAACGCCAAGTTCGGTCAAATAAGCCCGGTATTCTGTGGCTATTTCGTTGAAGCGCGCTTCGCTGTAATTTACCAGATCCATTTTATTGATGGCGACGGCGACCTGACGAATGCCCAGCAGATGCAACAGATAGCCGTGACGGCGCGATTGTTCGCGCACCCCTTCCACCGCATCAATGATCAACAGCGCGGCGTCACTTTGCGCAGCGCCGGTGATCATGTTTTTCAGAAATTCCTTATGACCGGGCGCATCGATAATTACATAATTGCGCTTGTCGGAATTAAACCAGATCTGGGACGTGTCAATCGTTATGCCCTGATCACGCTCCGCCTGTAGCGCGTCCATCAGGAAAGCATACTCAAATGGCATGCCACGGCGATCCGACATCGCCTTGATTTCTTCGACCTTGCCCAGTGGCAGGGAGTTTGTGTCATGCAGCAGCCGGCCAACCAGCGTTGACTTGCCATGATCGACATGACCGACAATTACGATGCGCAGTAAGTCACGCACGGCGGATTCAGAAAGTTTCGACATTCGCTTAGCCCCTACAAATAACCATCGGCGCGCAGGCGCTCGAATGCATCTTCTGATTCATGATCCATCGCGCGGCCCGAACGTTCAGACACATTGGTTGTCTGTAATTCGGTAATGATTTCCTCGATGGTGCTGGCATTGCTTTCGACCGGGAACGTAATGTCCTCATCGCCAAGTGAACGATAGCGTTTGCCGTTTTTCGAATAATATAGCGAGATGGTCGGAATATTTTCGCGCTGGGTATATTGCCAGATATCCAGTTCGGTCCAGTGCAGCAGCGGATGAATACGGATATGCGTGCCGGGCGGATAATCGGTTTTATACTGGTCCCAGAATTCTGGCGGCTGATCGCGAAAATCCCATTGGCCCTCAATACCGCGCGGGCTGAACACGCGTTCCTTGGCGCGCGTCGCCTGTTCATCGCGCCGGATGCCCGCAATCAGGCCACTGAATTTTTCGCGGTCCTGGACTTTTTTCAGACCCGCTGTCTTGCGCGCCGCTGAACGCGCGGCGGCAGGCAGGCTCTGGTCCATTTCCTCGATCGGCGGGCAGGTGTCGCGGATCAGCGTGAGGTTCCATTCCTTCACATAGCGATCGCGAAACTCATACATTTCCTTGAATTTTTTGCCAGTATCCACATGGATCACGGGAAACGGCACATGTCCAAGAAACGCCTTTTTCGCAAGCCAGATCATGACGTTGGAGTCTTTGCCCAATGACCACAACATGCCGATCTTGTCGAGGCGGTTAAACGCCTCGCGCAGGATAAAGACGCTCTTATTTTCCAGTTGATCGAGGTGGTTCATTTTATTTCCCACTATTTTACAGTGATAAAAACTATACCCCATTAAATACATGCATTTTAGGCGGCGTGGTAGTAAAAAATGGTTTGTAGCATTTTTTTTCCGCGATTGGCGGGCAGGCTCCTGCCGCTAGGGCAGATAATTAAATCGCGCCATTTGTTCGCCATGCGCGGCAACGATCCTGTCAACCTGCGCGGCGCTTAACAGGCTGCGCCACTGATATTTGCGGCCGGATCGGAAAAATGCCTGTGAAAACGCGCTGCGTTCCTTGAAACTATGCTGTTTTTCCTGCGCCTTGAGGGTTTCAAAAGACGAAAATTTTATCGCCTTGCGCAGCCGGTCATTGGGCGGATTTAACTCTAAAAAGCTGGCGAGCGCACGAAAACTGCGGTTTGGTCGGTCCAGCATATCCTCATAGCGCATAATATGCAGGCCGGGATTGGGCGCCCCGGTCCAGCTTTTGACATGGGTTGACCAATCAGAATGAAATTCAGCGGCATGGGCATCGGTGGTCTGGGTCGCTGCCTTTGGGTCGGCCAGCCGATCTATCGCCGTGTCCAGATCGACGCCAAAATGATCGGTCATGGAAATCACCACATCCAGCGGGTTTCGCACCACATAGATCGCCCCTGCCGTGACATCCATTGTATGCAGCGCGACGTCACAGCATTCACCCAGAAAATTATGGGTTTTGACAAATACCGAATCAGGAAAGGCCCTGGTAAAATCACGATGCACCTGAGGGCGCAGGCCCATGATCGCAGGCATTTCCATCGTGCCGATGGGATGCCCCGCCCGATGGGCATACCAGGCGCCCGCCGATTCGCCGATGCAGAAACTGTCCAGTTCATTAATCGAGGCCGGCTGCGGCGGATTGCGCATGAGATTGAACAAAAATGCCCGCAACCAGGTATTCCCGGATTTAGGATAGGAAGCCAGCCAGATTATAGCGCCCATCACAAAGATCCGCCCAAAACCACATCAATGTTCACATCAATGTTCACAACGAAAAAGGGCAGACCGAAGCCTGCCCTTTCACACTTTTATATCAGGCGTGGATTAGAAATCCAGCATCAGGGTCAGGGCCAGCGCCTTGTCTTCGATGCTGCCCGGAGAAATTGCCGTGCCCGCGCCCGGAATTTCGTCATCCGCAAAGGTCAGATCAGCACTGATCGCCACTCCGGGTCCCAATTTATACTGGGCGCCGACGTCAACAAGCTTCAGCTCGCTCTTGCCTGGTGCGCCACGGGTGCCGTCCTGTTCCGAGTTCATGTAGGCAATACCAGCCTGCCATGGGCCCGTCGCATAGGTCACGCCAGCATTCCAGGCTTCTTCGTTGCGATCATCGCGGAACAGCGTACCGGGGGCGCCGGCAACCAGACCGTCAGAGCCGTAATAGGCGCCGCCAAGGGTCCAGCCCATGCTGGTGAAATTGGCGCCCAGGTGCCAGGCTTCCGGATCATCGGAAATCGGGCTGGCAATGCCGCGTCCAGCCGCTGTCAGGCCAAAGGATTCATGATCGCCCCAAGCATAACCGGCAGAAAGCTTGATGCCGATATTGGAGAATTCGCCGACATAGCTGCCGCCCAGTTCGATGATGTCTTCGACGCCACCATTGGCATCGCCACGTGCGCCAAAGGCTGTGCGCTGACCGCTGCCGGTCACGGGATCAATAAAGCCCAGACCCGGCGCAACCGCCGCGCCGCCAAAAGCAGCGCCGGCGCCATCATTTGAAGGGGTGTAAGACATGCCGAGCTGGAAGCCGGTCATGCGCGGGGTGAAATAGGTCACCTTGTTGGCGTCGCCCGACATGGTGATGCGGGTTGTTGTACGGGCGCTAAAGCGCGAAATGTGCCAGAAAATCGGGGTGTCAACGCCGTGCGCATCGGTCACATAGGGGGCCGTATAGGCCATTTTGTAAGCCGCATTATCGGTCGAGCCGATTTCGGTACGGCCCATGCCGCCTTCGATATAGGCAAAGGCTTCTTCGTTGCCGAGGCCGCCGCCGCCAACCGGCTCCTTGAATTCGATCTGCGCGCCGACGGTAACGCCGCTATCCAGAACGGTTGAACCATTGACGTTGATTTCAACGTCCTGCTTCACGGCGCTATCGCCAGTGCCCGCCGCATCATCATCATGCAGCACCAGGGCCGCATCATAGAAACCATTGATTTTCAACGAGATCGGGTCGGCAGCAAATGCTGCGCCAATCATCATGCCGGAAGCAACCAGAGCGGTTGTGCCATACAGAAACGTTTTCATACTTTACCTCATGTTTAGTAGGTTTACCGCCGCAACCGCCGGAACCGCTAATAAGCCGGGCACCCGCTGCACCCGTCATTTCCCGGCCAATCTCGCAAACTGTGCCGGGCGGGTCAAGCAAGAACACCTCAACTTATTCATCCGCATGTCACAAAGGGTGCTACCTGTTGCCCTAACATCACATAAATGCCCCTCATGCACATGATTTAATCAGGAGTATATCAGGGTTTAGGATTACTCGCTGTATTGCGTGGTTATGGATGTGTTCCGGGATTTGTTCTGATCCGCCATAATTTTGCAGTAATTTTACTGCACAGCAGTTGCCGCTCCCGCTGCTTGCCTCTATAAAGCGGCGGGTAACCGCATCAAGGGGAAGATTTTGTCATACACTGTACGGAACTGGCGGGACATTGTCCTGGTTGCTGCGATCGGCAGCCTGCTTGTACTTTCTGGCTGCGGCTCAATGGAAACCGAGCAGCGCTATCCCGAAAAAGTCGGCAAAAATCGCTATGATCCTGCGCCGACAGGCCAGAAAACGGATGACTCACTGTTTGGCAATGGTGGCATATTCGGGCTTGGCGGGGGTGGCAACAAGGATGAAGGCGGTGGCGGCATTGGCGTCAATAGCTATCTGTGGCGCGCCAGCCTCGACACGATTGCCTTTATGCCTTTGGCTTCTGCGGATCCTTTCGGTGGCGTAATAATTACCGACTGGTATGTCAACCCGACCCATCCGAATGAGCGTTTCAAGATGACCATCTATATTCTGGACAAACGCTTGCGTGCCGATGGGGTAAAGGTTTCGGTTTTCCGCCAGGAACAGGGGCCGGGCGGCGCCTGGGTCGATGCGCCCGGTAATGTAGAAACCGGCGTACGTGTCGAAAATTCCATTTTAACCCGCGCGCGGCAACTGCGAATCGATAGCGAGGCCGGTTAAGCCGGAAAATTCAGGACAGCATGGCCCGCTATAATTCAAAAACATCCGAACAGAAGTGGCAGGCGCGCTGGGAAGCGGCGCAGGCCTTTCTGGCGAAGCCCGACCCCGCAAGAAAAAAATATTATGTGCTGGAGATGTTTCCCTATCCATCGGGACGCATCCATATGGGGCATGTGCGCAATTACACGATGGGCGATATTGTGGCGCGCTATAAACGCGCGCGCGGATACAATGTGCTGCACCCGATGGGCTGGGACGCGTTTGGCATGCCGGCCGAAAACGCCGCGCGCGAACGTGGGGTGCATCCTGCCATCTGGACCCATGAAAATATCGCAACCATGCGCGGCCAACTGAAAGCCATGGGGCTGTCCATTGACTGGACCCGCGAACTGGCGACCTGCGATGCCCAATATTATGGCCATGAACAGCGGATGTTTCTGGATTTTCTGGAACAGGGTCTGGTCTATCGCAAGGAATCATCTGTCAACTGGGATCCGGTCGATGACACCGTGCTGGCCAATGAACAGGTGATTGACGGCAGGGGATGGCGGTCCGGCGCGCTGGTAGAGCAGCGTATGCTGACCCAGTGGTTTTTCAAAATTACGGCGTATGCGGATGATTTGTTAAAATCACTGGATACGCTGGAGCGCTGGCCCGAAAAAGTGCGCCTGATGCAAAGCAACTGGATCGGGCGTTCCGAGGGCATGCGCATTCGGTTTACCATTTCCGGGCCACAGGCAAAATCATTGCCCGGTGGCGGCGAATTGGAAGTATACACCACACGCCATGATACAATTTTCGGGATGAGTTTCTGCGCCATTTCAGCGGATCATCCCATTGCCCTGGAACTGGCCGCCAAAAATCCCGCGATAGCTGATTTCTGCAAACAGTGCCGTGATATCGGGGGCACGGCAGAGGCAGTGGAACGCGCAGAAAAGCTGGGTTTTGATACCGGTTTGAAAGTACAGCATCCGTTTATTTCCGGGCGCGAAACCCCCATTTATATTGCCAATTTTGTACTGATGGGATACGGCACCGGCGCGATTTTTGGTTGCCCGGCGCATGATCAGCGCGATCTGGATTTTGCACGCAAATATGGCTTGCCGGTATTGCCCGTTGTGGCGCCCGCAGACGCCGAAGCGCCTGACATCGTTAATGATGCGTATACGGATCATCTGAATGGGCGGTTGATAAATTCGGAATTTCTGAATGGGATGAGTGTTGCCGAAGCCAAGGCGGAAATTTCAAAGCGCCTGCAAACCGCAAATGCCGGGGAGCCTGCGATCACCTACCGGTTGCGCGACTGGGGTGTTTCACGCCAGCGCTACTGGGGCTGCCCGATCCCGGTTATTCATTGTGACACATGTGGCGTTGTGCCAGTGCCGAAAGATCAATTACCGGTTACATTGCCGCACGATGTCAGCTTCGAGGCACCGGGAAACCCGCTGTCGCATCATCCGACATGGAAACATACACCGTGTCCAAAATGCGCTAAACCGGCCGTTCGGGAAACCGACACGTTCGATACTTTTGTGGATTCGTCCTGGTATTTTGCGCGGTTTTGCAGCCCGCATGCGGACACGCCGATAAATCGCCAAGAAGTCGATTACTGGATGCCGGTCGATCAGTATATTGGCGGCGTCGAGCATGCGATTCTGCATCTGCTCTATTCGCGGTTTTATACACGGGCCATGCAGCAAACCGGATATGCACGCGACAGCGAACCGTTTAGCGGCCTGTTCACCCAGGGCATGGTGACGCACGAAACCTATAAGGACGCCAACGGCGCGTGGCTGTTTCCCGAACAGGTCGTCAAACAGCCGGGCGGCGCCGTGCATAAGGATACCGGTGCGCAGGTTCTGGTCGGCAAGATCGAATCGATGTCCAAATCCAAACGCAATGTGGTCGATCCCGAACATATTATCGCGCAGTATGGAGCGGACACCGCGCGCTGGTTTGTGGTGTCCGACACGCCGCCCGAACGCGACATTGAATGGACCGAATCGGGTGTCGAGGGGGCCTGGCGCTTTACCCAGCGCGTTTGGCGCCTGGTGGATGAATCGCTGGATAAACTGCCCCCGCCCAAACAGCCGGAGCGTTTAAAGGAATTTGCAGCACCCGGTATTTCCAGTGTTTTGGTGGACGTGCCGGAAATTACCGATGAGGCCGTATTGGCCCTGCGCCGGGCCACACACAGGACTATTCGCCTGATCACCGAAGATATTGAGCAGTTTTTATTTAACCGCGCCGTCGCCCGGATTTATGAGCTGGCCAATAGCATTTCGGCCTTTACCCAGCTGTCCGCTAATCCGGCCGGGGCGGATTTTGCCTTGCGAGAGGCGCTGGAAACCATGGTTATTCTGGCAGCCCCGTTTATGCCGCATCTGGCCGAAGAATGCTGGACAGCGCTGGGCCATACCACCATGCTTGTGCATATCGGCTGGCCAGTTGAAAATCCGGCTGTATCAAAAGAGGACACCATGAGCATTACCATTCAGGTCAATGGCAAGCGCCGGGGTGAGCTGGTTATGGAACGCGGTGATTGGAGCGAGGAATATTATCGGGAACAGGCAATGGCGCTGGACGCGGTGATTCGCCATCTTGAGGGTAAACAGCCCAAAAAAATCGTGGTGGTGCCAATGCGAATCGTCAATGTGGTGGTCTAGGCGCATCCCGCTGGCGCTGGCCTGTGCCGGGCTGCTGGCAGGGTGTGGGTTTCAGCCGCTTTATGGCAATCGCGCGCAAAGCAGGTCGACGCCCGCGCAATTTGCCCTGATTGAGGTGAATGACATTGATGGACGTCCCGGTCACCATCTGCGTAATTATCTGATCGACAGGCTTTCTGCGCGTGGTGGGAATTATAAAAAATTATATCGGCTGGAAATTTCGTTAAGTGATCAAAAAGATGGTCTTGCAATTCGTGAGGATGAAGCGGTAACGAGATTCAACTATAGATTGATTAGTGCGATACGGCTGACACGCATAGCGGATGGTCAGATTTTATATGAATCCTCTTTACGCGCCACCGCTGCCTTTAACGTGGTCGATTCTGAATTCGCGACACTGAGCGCCGAGCGCGACGCCGAGACCCGAGCAGCACGGGATTTAAGTAATGAAATCATTACCCGGATGGCAATTTATTTTCAGCGCCAGGCGCAGCAACACCCTGGCTAAGGCGTTCAGACCATGATTGTTAAAGGCAGGGCTCTGGATCAGTTGCTGACACGCCCGGGGGCCGACCTGCGCGCGGTTCTGTTTTATGGTCCCAATGAGGGGCGAGTTCGCGAATATGCGGCTCAGGTGGCGAAATCTGTCGTGGCTGATCTTTCCGATCCTTTTCGCGTGTGCCAGCTATCCGTAGCCGATCTGAAAAATGATCCGGCACGGCTGGCCGATGAGGCCGCCGCCATCGCCATGACAGGGGGACGGCGCGTTGTGCTGGTTCGCGGCAGTGGTGATGCGCAAACAGAGTGCTTTGTGAATTTTCTCGAAAACCTGCAGGGGGATGCGCTGGTTGTCGTGGAAGCCGGAGAGCTGGCCAAAACCTCTAAGCTCCGCAAACTGTTTGAAACGCATACTTTATGCGTAATTGCCGCCTGTTATGAGGAAAACGCCGAAGACCTTGACAGGCTGGTCACCGGTCACTTGCGACAACATGGGCTGAGTATTAACTCCGATGCTAGGGCCTATTTGTTGGACTGTCTCGGTGATGACAGGCTGGCTGCCCGGCAGGAGCTGGACAAGCTGGTATTATATAAATGGTCCCCCCGACGTGCAGACGCGGGCGCAGGAGTTGGATATGTCATAGACGGCAAAGCGATCAGAGATGTCGTAGACGGTAAAGATACCGCCGGTATCCGTGACACCCATGATGTCCGTGATACCGTAGGGTTTAAAGATATCGGTGGTGTCCATGATATCCCTGATATCAGGGATATCCATGATCTCTCCGGTATCACAGATACCCCTGACATCCATGATGTCTCTGATGTCCACGATGCCCATGATACCACAGATACCACAGATACCTATGATGCCAATGATGCCAATGACCGCTGTGTTCGTCTTGAAGACGTGATGGCCTGTATTGGCGACAGTTCTGTTCAAGGCCTTGATGGTGTTTGTGATGCGCTGGGCGCAGGCGATGTCGCTGCGCTGGACCAGCAGCTGGCCCGGGCGTTTGATGCCGCGATGGCGCCTGTTTCGGTATTGCGCAGTGCCAGCAATCATTTCTTGCGCCTGCAACTGACGGCGGCATTACGGGCGCAGGGCGCCTCTGTGGACATGGCGATGCGCAGCCTGCGGCCGCCCATTCATTTCAGTCGCACACAGGCGTTTCAGCAGCAATTGCGCATTTGGGATTTGCCACGCATCGCCCGGGCGCTGGACCTGCTATTACAGGGTGAGGCCGCATGTAAAACCACCGGCGCGCCAGATTACAGCCTGTGCAGTCAGGCCATGATCCAGGTGGCGCAACTGGTGGTGCGGCGCAACGCATAGCCACACTCAAAGGTCTGGGCTTGGGGTTCTGGATTGCCCGGACATGCCGGGCAATGACAATGAGAGGGTGAAGTGTGATCGAACCTGAAATCATCACGCTATAGGGTGTCGCCTGGATGCCCCGGACAAGCCGGGGCATGACAAAACGGGGGGCGGGCCTGAGATTCAGTCAGAACGGAAAACGATCTAGTGTTGATCGCGCCACACGCGCTTGTAGGTCGCGAACAGCAGGCCGGACAGGATGGTGAGAAAGATAATCACTTTCAGGCCCAGACGATGGCGGTCTTCGAGTTTGGGTTCTGCAGTCCACATCAAAAACGCGGTTACGTCCTTGGCCGTCTGGTCCAGGGTGGCGGGTGTGCCGTCCTCATAGGTGACCTGATCGTCTGACAGCGGTGCTGGCATGGCGATCTGCTGTCCGGGGAAATAGTGATTGTAACTCATGCCATCGGCCATGACCACATCGGCGGGCGCATCGGCATAGCCGGTCAGGACCGAATAGAGATAATCCGGGCCGTTTTTGCGCGCCTTGGTCATCAGGGATAAATCAGGCGGCATCGCGCCGTTATTTGCGGCGCGCGCGGCATTGTCGTTGGGGAATGGCTTGACAATGCGGTCTTTGGGCTCGGCCGGGCGTTCGAACATTTCGCCATCGCTATTGGGGCCGTCGGTGACATTGCTGGCAGCCGCGATGGTTTTGACTTCGGCTTCGGTAAATTCCGGTCCGCCCGCTTCGCCCAGATTGCGGTAAGCCACAAACTTGATCGAATGACAGGCGGCGCAGACTTCCTTGTAGACCTGAAAGCCGCGCTTTAGCTGGGCGCGGTCAAATGTGCCGAACGGGCCGGCAAAGCTCCAGTCCACATGTTTGAGTTCTCCGCCTTCGCTGGCCTGGGCGGTACCAACGGGTAACAGCGCAATCGCACTGGCCAGTGCAATCGAACGAAGCATGATCTGCATTTTCTTTTCCATGTTCATCACCCGCTTTAAGCCGCTTTGCCGGATGCCGCATTACCCAGCACCGATTTGGAGATGCTTTCGGGTAGCGGCTTGGGCGTTTCCACCAGCCCGAGAATAGGCAGGATGAGGAAGAAATGCGCGAAGTAATAGGCGGTCGCAATGCGTCCAACCACCAGATACATGCCTTCGGCTGGCTTCGCGCCGATATAGCCCAGGATGATGGCGTCGATCACGAAGATCCAGAAGAACTGCTTGTACAACGGACGAAAGCGCGCCGAACGCACCTTTGAGGTGTCCAGCCAGGGCAACAGGAACAACACGAAAATCGCAACCCCCATGGCGATCACGCCCAGCAGCTTGTCCGGGACCGAACGTAAAATCGCATAGAACGGCAGCAGATACCATTCCGGCACAATATGCGCAGGCGTCGATAGCCGGTTGGCCTCGATATAATTGTCCGGCTCGCCCAGATAATTCGGCGCATAAAATACAAACAGCGCGAAAAACAGCATGAACAGCACGACGGCGAACGTATCCTTCATGGTGTAATAGGGATGGAACGTCACCGTATCCTGCGGTCCCTTCACATCAATGCCCAGAGGATTATTGTTGCCCGGCACATGCAGCGCCCAGATATGCAGCACGACAACGCCCGCAATCAGGAACGGCACCAGATAATGCAGGCTGAACAGGCGATTAAGCGTTGGATTATCGACCGAAAAGCCACCCCAGAGCAGTGATAGCAGCGTGTCGCCGACCAATGGGATCGCGCCAAACAGATTGGTGATCACGGTGGCGCCCCAGAAGCTCATCTGCCCCCAGACCAGCACATAACCAAAGAACGCAGCCGCCGTCATCAGCAGGTAAATCACCATGCCCAGAATCCAGATCAGCTCACGCGGCTCCTTGTACGAACCGTAATACAGGCCTCGGAACATGTGGATATACACAGCCAGAAAGAACATCGACGCGCCGTTGGAATGAATATAGCGGATCAGCCAGCCATAATTCACATCGCGCATAATATGCTCGACACTGGCGAAGGCCATATCGACATGCGGCGTGAAATGCATCACCAGAATGACGCCGGTAATGATCTGTGTCATCAGGCAGAACATCAAAATGCCGCCAAAGGTCCACCAATAGTTCAGGTTTTTCGGCGTTGGAAACGCCACCGCCGCACCATGCATCAGACTCAGGATCGGCAGCCGCCGCTCCAGCCATTTGGCGGGCGCGCTGGTGGGTTGGAATTCGGAATGTCCGCTCATATGTGCACCTAACCTATCTTGACGCGGTTATCATCCAGAAAAACATATTCTGGTATGGCCAGATTGTTGGGGGCGGGGCCTTTGCGAACGCGCCCCGAAGTATCGTAATGCGAGCCGTGACAGGGGCAGAACCAGCCGCCAAAATCACCTTTCTGGCCCAGCGGCACACAGCCCAGATGGGTGCATACGCCCACCATGATCAGCCATTCCGGCTTTTGCACCCGGTCCTTGTCGGCTTGCGGGTCCTTCAACTCCGCCATGCTTACTTCACCGGCGGCAGAAATTTCGGCGGCCGAGCGATGCCGGATAAATACCGGCTTGCCACGCCAGGTTACAGTGATGGCCGCACCCTCGGTAATGGCGGACAGGTCCACCTCGATAGAGGCCAGCGCCTTGACTGATGCGTCCGGATTCAATTGATGAATAAACGGCCAGGCCAGCGCGCCTGCGCCAACTGCGCCTACGGCACCGGTTGCTATATAAAGAAAATCCCGTCTGGTGGGCTCTTCCGTATGGCCAGTACTCACTGATCGCTTCCCTCTTGCTATCGCGCTGTGGGCGCTACGGTTGCTATCGCGCTGTATGCGCTACGGTTGCTATCGCGCTGTGGGCGCTACGATATCTGCGGTGTGTACAGATAACGGCACCCCCCGGCGCTGCGTGATGACCGCGCACTTTTCGCATTAGAAAAACGGCTTGTCTAGAGATAGTACGCAGGTAAAGTCCGGTTTCATCCATTTTAGCCGGGCTTTTACCCGGGGGATTTAGTAGGACAATGCTGCGTATCGCCCTGTATCAGCCAGATATTCCCCAGAACACGGGCGCTTTGTTGCGTCTGGGGGCGTGTCTTGGCGTCGCTGTGGATATTATTGAGCCGTGTGGTTTTGTGATCACCGACCGGGGTTTGCAGCGTGCGGGCATGGATTATCTGGACATGGCGGTTATGCACCGCCACGATTCGTGGACCGCGTTCTGCAATGATCTGGATCAAACGCAGGGGCGTTTGATTTTGTTAACAACGAAAGCCGCGATTGCCTACACCGAGTTTCGCTTTCAACCCGGGGATAGGCTATTGCTGGGCCGCGAAAGCGCGGGTGTGCCCAATGACGTGCATGCGCGTGCCGATGCACGGTTGGTCATCCCGATGTTGGCCGGAAGGCGTTCGATAAACGTGGCGCTTTCGGCGGCGATGGTGCTGGGCGAGGGGTTACGTCAGCTAAATGGATTTTCAACACATTCAGAAGGTTCTGCATGAGTGATCATATAGCGCAACGCAAAGCGCAGGCGGCGGCATGGTTTGCCAGTTTGCGGGATCGTATTTGCGTGGAGTTCGAGGCGCTGGAAGATGATCTGACCGGCACATTTTCGGATCGTCCGGCCGGGCGATTTGTGCGCACACCCTGGCGGCGCGACCAGGCTACGCCGGAGCGAAGCCCCAGCTTCGCCCAGGCGAGTGCCGGTGGCGGCGGCGAAATGTCCATGCTGCACGGAAGGGTGTTTGAAAAGGTCGGCGTGCATATTTCTGTCGTACACGGAGAGTTTACACCCGAAATGCTGGCGCAGATGCCGGGCGGGCGCAGCGATCCGCGTTTCTGGGCGGCGGGCATATCGCTGATCGCGCATATGCAATCGCCGCTGGCGCCCGCCGTGCATATGAATACGCGGCATATCATTTCGGGCGGGGGTGAAAACGTCAAGGCGTGGTTTGGCGGTGGCGCAGACCTGACGCCGATGTTTCCAGACGATGCCGACACGCGCACTTTTCATGGCGCGATGCAAAAGGCCTGCGATGCGCATGACCAGGAATATTATCCGCGTTTCAAAAAATGGTGCGATGAATATTTTTTTCTGCCGCACCGTGGCGAACCGCGCGGCGTTGGCGGCATTTTTTATGATCATCTTGATACCGGAAACTGGGATGCGGATTTTGCCTTCACCCGCGATGTGGGCGAGGCGTTTCTGGACATTTATCCACAGATCATCCGTAGACATATGAATAAGCCCTGGACAGCAGAACAGCGCGAGCATCAACTGATCCGTCGCGGGCGTTATGTCGAATTCAATCTGCTGTATGATCGCGGCACCACGTTCGGGCTAAAGACCGGCGGCAATGTGGACGCGATCCTGTCGTCCATGCCGCCCGTAGTGAAATGGCCGTGAGAAATTGACCGCTTTGTGATCTGCCTGATCCCCTCCCTGTCCCTCCCCTTATAAGGGGAGGGGGTCAAGCGGGATGCAAGAGGGGCTGATCCCGCCCGATCAGGAAACGGTCGAGGCGTGCGGGGAAGATTCGAAGTTTGACGCCCTAATTCAACGGCACGGCCTCAATACGCAGCCCAAGCTTTTGCATGGCCTGCTGTTTTTGGTCCGGCCCGCCCTGAAACAGCATGACGAAGGTGGCTATGCTTTCAGGGAATTTCAGGCCGCCGGGCGGCGTAAGCTGAATGTTCAGGCGTGAGGGCTGGGTCAGGAAGATCTGTCCGGCGCTGATCAATTGCGTAGCCATCGGGTCATTGGCGGTTTGTGGATCGAACGACGCCATCAAGGAACCAGCAAGATATTTGGCGCGCGCTTCTTCTGCATTCAGTCCCTGTTTGGCGCCATCCTGCGCCAGCCAGCGATTGACAAATTCAGTGCCGGTAAAGTTCAGATCGCATTTGCGCAACGTCGCCGGGTTGCTGCTGGCGGCCTGCGCCTGACGGATAAGGCTGGGTGAAAAACCGCTCAGATTTTGCGCACTGCATGTTCCTGCAAGCACCGCATCCGGTGAAAGTTTCAGTGTGGTGTTCCAGTCATGCGATGCGGGCGCGCGCAAGGTGTGGCGCGATTCCAGGCTGAATTGCAGCCGGTCCTGCCCCAGCCATTGACGCAATGACGCCGCCATTGGATCGCGTAAATCCAAAGCGGCATTGCGAATGGAAAAATTTCCCGATGCCGGAAACGGCGCGTAATTTCCATCCGGTTCGCTGTTCAGTTCCGCGATGGAAAGCAGATCAAGCTTGCCCTTGCGTACGCTTACACCGCGCAACTTCAATGCGCCATAGGAATTGCTGTTCAGCAGACTGTGCAACACGGCATCTTCACGGCGCGCGGCCTTCGGATCGCCATGCGCGGCGATTGCGGCGCGGGTCACGGATTGCGTATCGAGATTGTTCATACTGGCATTGGCAATACGGATAGAATAGAGCGTACCCGCAGCCGGGGCACTGAGATCAATATCCGAAAGCGTCAAGGCGCCAATGCGCGCGCCATCAATGCCGGACGCGGTGACTGCGGCAATGCGCACAGTGCCCGGCCCCGAAAACTGCAAATCCGATGCGCCATCGATGCGGATGTTTTCAGCGCGCACCTGTTCAGCCCGGAACAGACCGGATGGCAGCGCCGAAAGTCCCTGTATCTGTATCTGGCCGATGCGCTGCACGGTTTCCTCGCCGCCCGCTGATTCTGCATGGGCCACAACATCGCGCACCGTAATGGCGTCGCCCACTGTCTCGGCCGAGGCAAAGCTGATTTTCGCGCCCGGGGGCGTAATGGTGGCCAGAAACCGCTGCACCAGATCCTGCGTCGCCTCCTGCCCACGAACAGGCCCGGCAACACCAATGCACAGACTTAACAAAACGACAAAAATCCGGGGATGCATCAAATTTTCCTTTTTTACGGAACAGGCCAGCGTTTGTCTCATAAACATAAATTATGGCGGAAATAAATCGCCGCTTTGCGGGCGGGCCATTCTTGTGTAGTTTGACAATAACAGCTTACCAATAAACATATGAGGGTAGAAATGCAGCAGGCGGGGAAATGGCTAACCGGATTGGCTATGGGGTTATGGGCATTTAGCCATATTTCAGGTGCGCTGGCGGCGCAAACAGCGGGGCATTCCGCCGACATTTTGTCTTCGCCCAGCACGGTGCAAACCCCGGCCAAAAAGCCGGTTGGCGCGGAAGCAGGCGTAACCGCTGACATGCTGAAAGCGGGAACCTCAAATCCTGAAAGCTGGCTGATGTATGGCGGCGATTATACCAATTTTCGACATAGTCCGATCAAGGGTCTGACACCCGCCGCCGTAAAAAAGCTGAAGGTGGCCTGGTCCTTTCCCACCGGCACGACGGGGCAATTTGAAACCTCGCCGGTGATTTATGGCGGTGTCATGTATGTCACCACATCGCATAGCCGCGTCATGGCACTGGATGCGAAAACCGGTGAAATGCTTTGGCGTTATGATTATGCACTGCCTGAGGGCCTGAAAGTATGCTGTGGCCCGGTCAATCGCGGCGTGGCGATTTCGGGCGATCTGGTGCTGTGGGTCACGCTGGACGCGCATCTGCTGGCGCTGGATCGGCGCACCGGTATTGTCAAATGGGATGTCGCCATCACAGACTATCAGGATGGCTTCAGTTCCACATCGGCCCCGCTGATTGTCGGCGATAAGGCGATTACCGGCATTGCGGGCGGCGAATATGGCGTGCGCGGCTTCTTTGACGCCTATGATGTGGCAACCGGCAAACGGCTGTGGCGACATTACACGGTACCCGCCGAAGGAGAACCCGGCGCCGAAACCTGGGCCGGTGACAGCTATAAAACCGGTGGTTCGCCAACCTGGACCACGGGCGCCTATGACGTGGAAACCGACACTTTGTTCTGGACCACGGGCAATCCGTCACCTGACTGGAACGGCGATCTGCGCGCAGGCGACAATCTTTATTCCAATTCGATCATTGCGGTTGACCCCAATACCGGTGTGCGCAAATGGCATTACCAGTTCACCCCGCACGATGTGTGGGACTATGACGGAAACAGCCATATTTTCCTGGTCGATGTCGAAATAGCCGGCAAGCCGGTCAAAGCGGTCGTGCAGCCCAATCGCAACGGCTTTTTCTATGCACTGGATCGCACCACCGGCAAATTCCTGTTCGCCAAACCCTATGTCAAGGAAGTGAACTGGGCGAAGGGGTTTGACGATGCGGGTCGCCCGATTGTGGATCCCGCCGCCATGCCGCAGGAAAAACCCACCATGCGGGTTTGCCCCGGCAATCTGGGCGGTCTGAACGGCGCATGGGCGGCTGCCTATAACCCGCAGACCAAACTGGCCTATGTGCCGTCCATCGAAGGCTGCCAGAATTATGCCAAGGGTATTGTGGTGAATGTGAAAGGCATCCCGCTGCTGGGTGGCATGCCAAGCCCGATCGACGTGATCGCTGGCAAGGATCATGGCATTCTTTCGGCCATAGATGTTGCCACCGGCGAGATCAAGTGGCGCTATGAAGACCCGGATCCGATGATGGGTGGCGCAATGAGCACGGCCGGCGGTGTCATTTTCAGTTCCACGCTGGACGGTCACGCGCTGGCGCTGGACGCCACAACAGGCAAGGAGCTGTGGCGTTTCCGCATGGGGGGTTCCGGGCGCGGCCAGCCGGTTGCCTATGAAGCAGGCGGCAAGACCTATGTCGCCATCCCGTCCGGCGGCTGGGCAGCGATTACCGCGCTCAGCGGCGGCCCGACGAATATTCCAGAAGGCGGGCAATTGTTCGTCTTCACGGTGGATGAATGATCAAGCAACATCCCGGCCCACTGCTATATTGAAGTGGGCCGGGGTTGAGTAAAAATAGTTGCATTATTATACAATTTTAATATATAATATGTATGATTTTTGAGTTTGATCAGGCTAAAAGCGCCGCCAACCGTCAAAAACATGGTATTGATTTTGATACGGCGCAGACGCTCTGGAAAGACTTAAAGCTGTTGCGTGTGCCGGTGCGCTCAAATGACGAACTCCGGTATCAAATGATTGGAATGATTGGCGTCAAACATTGGTCGGCGGTCATTACCTATAGAGGTGAATGTATCCGTCTGATTTCGGTCAGAAGCGCCAGAAAAACCGAGATAGAGTACTATGAGAGAACGCGCTATGAAGAAAGCCCCGACAATTAAGGCTAGTGAGTTCGACAAGAAGTTTGATGCGGGCGAGGACGTTGGTGCGTACCTTGACTGGTCGAAAGCGCGCCGCCCTAATCTTGAAGCCAAGCGCGTCAATGTGGATTTTCCCACATGGATGGTGCAATCCATAGACAATGAAGCAAGGCGGTTGGGGGTTACGCGCCAGTCGCTGATTAAGCTGTGGCTGGCGGATAAGCTTGAACATCTGTCCGCCTCTTAATGGCGCCCCATTTGCGATCTTCACGGTGGATGAATGATTAAACGCCTTTCGTTCTGTATACTGATTGTTGCCGGTTTAGGCCTCGCAGCCTCCGCGCACGCGCAGGAGAAAATCCTGCGCGTGTGCTTTGGCGAATTTGATGCGCCGCGCGCCGACAAGGCCAGCGGCAAGGGCTTCGACGTGGATGTCATGCGCGCCGTTGCGCAGCGCATGGGCCGCGAGATGCAACCCGTATGGGTTGAGCAGGAAGAAAAAATGACCGAGGCGGAACGCTCTGATCTGCCGCTGCCGCAATTATCCCGGGGCCTGTGTGACGCGGTGGCGTCTGTGCCGGGGAAGGATTCGCTGCGCGGCGTAAAAGGCGCGTTGAGCCTCAGCAAGCCTTATTATGGCGCGGGCTTTGAATTCGTGGCCGGGCCCGGCGGGCCAAAGGATTTTTCTGAAATGAAAGGCAAGCGCCTTGTCATTCAATATATGACCGTGGGGCATATGGCGGCACAGGCGGCGGGCCTTGACTGGGTTGGCGCCAATGCGCCCGAGGGGCAGATCGCAGAATTACAGGCGGGCAAGGCGGATGCGGCGCTGGTCTGGGGACCGGCGCTTGGGCCGCTGAAACGCGCCCCGCAACCGGGCACCAGCCCCTCTGAAACGCTGCGCTGGAACGAACATGTCGCCACGCGCGAAGCGGATGCGGAACTGGGCAAAGCGATAGACGCGGCACTGGCAGAAATGCTGGCGTCAGGGGAAATCACCACACTAATGAACGCGCATCATATTCCGCCGCACGCGCCCTTTGATAGCGTTTTTGATCAGCTTTCCCTGCTGAAACTTCAATTGCACAGGTAAATCATGCGTATACAGACTTTTATGGCGGCAGCGCTTGCCGTGACCACGCTATTGAGCACCACATTACTGATCGGATGCGACGACAAGGCTGCAAACACCGCAGCCCCTGACCCTGCGATCATCGCGCGGGGCGAGGCGCTGTTTACCGGTACGTGCGGGGCCTATTGTCATAAAATGACCCCCGGCAACACCGACGCATTGTTTCTGTTTGATTGCGACTGGAAACACGGCGCCACCGATGAGAATATATTCAAGGTAATCAATGAAGGCGTGGAGGGCACCCGCATGGTGGCCTTTGGCGGCGCCTTTCCCGAAGGCGACAACGACACCCGCGCCATCGTCGCCTATTTACGTTCTGCATCGCAATGCAGGCAGTGATACTGTTATAGCCGTCATCCATATGTGTCATCCAGAACGAAGTGAAGGATCTCGTGCCGTAGCCTGAGATCCTTCACTTCGTTCAGGATGACAAATCAGGATTTTTTCAATAGTCTGCGAGCCACACATTTTATTTTTTCGGAGCCGCCATGAAACTGCCTGCTGATTTCTACCGCCCGCTTGCTGTTGGCGCGCCCATGCCGCTGCGTTCGCTTCCTGTGAAACCCGAGCGCGTGGTGCATTTCTTTCCGCCGCACAATGAAAAGCTGCGCGCCAAGGTGCCGGAACTGATCACCCAGGCAGACGTGGTGCTAGGCAACCTCGAAGACGCCATTCCGATTGACGCCAAGGAAGCGGCGCGCGCCGGTTTCATCGAAGTGGCGCAGAAAATTGATTTCGGCAATACCGGACTGTGGACGCGCATCAATTGCCTGAACAGCCCCTGGGTGCTGGATGATCTGACCCAGATCGTCGCGGCGGTGGGTAACAAGCTGGATGTGGTGATGCTGCCCAAGGCCGAAGGGCCGTGGGATATTCATTATCTGGATCAGATCCTGGCGCAGCTTGAGGCCAAACATCAAATCCGCAAGCCGATCCTGATCCATGCGATTCTGGAAACAGCCCAGGGCGTCAACAATGTGCAGGCGATTGCGACCGCCAGCCCGCGCATGCACGGCATGTGTCTTGGCCCGGCCGATCTGGCCGCTTCTCGTGGCATGAAAACCACCCGCGTGGGGGGTGGCCACCCGAATTACGGTGTGCTGGCGGATGCAGGCGCGGGTGCCAATCGCGTGCTGTTCCAGCAGGATTTGTGGCATTACACGCTGGCCAAGATGGTCGATGCCTGTCAGGCGGCGGGCATCAAGGCGTTCTACGGACCGTTCGGCGATTTCTCCGATCCGGACGCCTGCGAAGCGCAGTTCCGCAACGCCTTCCTGATGGGCTGTGTCGGCGCCTGGTCGCTACACCCCAGCCAGATCGACATCGCCAAGCGGGTATTCAGCCCGGAAGTCGACGAAGTACTGTTTGCCAAACGCATTCTCGAAGCCATGCCGGACGGCGCGGGCGCAGTGTTGCTGGATGGCAAAATGCAGGACGACGCCACCTGGAAACAGGCCAAAGTCATGGTCGACCTGGCCCGCCTGGTGTCCGAAAAAGACCCGGCCCTAAAGGCGCGCTATGGGTTTTAGAATGGCCAGGTTTCTCCGAATGTGGGTATAGTCAGGCTGGCTTGAACGTGTGTAGCTAGAGTCTGTCCGTTTTAAGTTAACCCACTTCGTCGTCATTGCGAGCGAAGCGTGGCAATCCAGAGTCCCACGCAAAGGCCTGAATTTGTGGCTCTGGATTGCCACGGAGCTTCGCTCCTCGCAATGACAATGAGATGATGTCGATTCAATCAAACACAAAAAGACTCTAGAAACGAATTGCCTGTATTATAGCTGTGATGCAAAAGGGCCTGAGAAAAGGGACGTGAAGTTTGCGCATAACACGATTGAAACTCCAGCACTGGCGAAACTTTAGATCGGTCGAGATCAATCTGTCTCAACGGTCGTTTTTTGTTGGACCCAATGCTTCCGGCAAATCAAATCTGTTAGATGCGCTGCGTTTTCTCAAGGATATAGTATCTGATGGGGGCGGCTTTCAGTCCGCCGTCGCCAGGCGCGGTGGCGTTGGTGAGATCAGGTGCCTGGCTGCAAGACAAAAACCCAATATCGTCCTTGAATTTGATCTGGGCGATGATAGCGTCGCGGATCAGTGGACTTACACTTTGGAGTTTTCTCACGGGACAACACAAAATAGCAAAAAACCGCACCTGGTTCGCGAAGTCGTTAGAACACATGGAAGAAAAGACCCACTTTTGGCACGTCCGGACGGCAACGATAATAAAGACCCTGTGCGCCTGGAGCAGACCGCGTTGGAGCAGGTCAACTCTAACAAGAAATTTCGGGCAATTGCTGACTTCCTTGGGTCAGTTCGCTATTTGCACGTAGTACCTGAGATCATACGTGACCCTTCTCGTTCTAGCGGAGGTGACGATCCGTTTGGTGGCGATCTGATAGCGCGCATCAATGCAGCCCAAAAGAAAACGAGGGAAGCACGGCTTAAGAGAATGGAGGAGGCGTTACAAGTCGCAGTGCCTCAACTATCAGATCTTCAATTGTTAGTTGACGCTAGTGGCGTTCCACATCTCCGTGCGAGGTATAAGCATTGGCGTCCAAACGGTGCCTGGCAGCTGGAAAACCGGTTTTCGGATGGTACGCTAAGGCTCCTGGGTTTGATTTGGTCTCTTCAGGAGAGCGGTGGCCCGGTACTGTTGGAAGAACCGGAAATGTCTCTTAATCCCGCAGTAGTTCAGTGTCTTGCGCCAATGATCGCCCGCGCTACTGCGCGATCCAGGCGGCAAAGCCTGATCACCACCCATTCGGCAGAACTCCTGTCTGACGGGGTGGCCCTTGATGAAATTCACCTGCTGCAACCTGGGGATCAGGGAACGGAAATTACTACCGGGGTTGACATGATGGGCATTCAATCGTTGCTGGATGGTGGCGTGCCACTTGGTGAAGCAATTTTACCTAGGACTAAGGCGAAGGACGCGAACCAGCTTTCACTGCTGGATTTGACAGCGTAATGACGACAATGACCGTGACCTTGGCGGCAGAGGGGATCATCGATTTTGCGATCCTTCGCCGTCTAACACGAGATGCTGGGCTAATACCTGGTGATGAGCATGGGGGCAAAGGTAAGGACCATTTTGATCGTAGAATTAGAGGGTACAACAATGCGGCCGCTCATTTGCCTTGGGTAGCTGCACGAGATATGGATCAGGATGCTGAATGTCCTAATGAGCTTGTACGCCGTTTGCTTCCAGCTCCTGCACGGTTAATGCGTTTTCGAATCGTTGTACGGTCAGCAGAGGCTTGGCTGCTTGCTGACAGAAAGCATTTTGGGGAGAAATTCAAAATTGCCCTCAAACATATACCTGACAATCCGGAAGCGCACGATCATCCAAAGATTGCAATGCTCACTGCGCTGGCAAACTCATCCTCCAAAAACATCCGTACCGATATGGTTCGCTCCCCTCAAGCGATAGGTCCACAGTACAATACCATTTTACGAGAGTTTGCGGAGTCTGAATGGAATCCGGAGAAGGCCGGGAAAACCGCCCCAAGCCTGGCGAGAGCAAGAAATCGACTGACGGAATTTGCCAATCTTTTGATCACATAGAGACGCTGTGTAAAGTCAAAAACTATGCCTGAGCAATTCCTGATCAGATTTATCAGTTGGTCATCCCAACTGAATGACGTGCCCCCAACCTAACAGCGTGCTTGTGGATACTACTATAAGCAACCGGATTCGTTGACTCTTGCGAGAATCAAATGCACGGCCTATGGTGTAACGTTTAGCGTTTGTTCTGTTCGCTTAAGGTGCGCGATGTTTAATCCTGTTCTGGATGGTCTGCCGGAAAATGCTTTTCCGCGACTGGCCCGGCTGATTGCCGGCGTTCAGCCGGGTGGCGGCAATAGCGTGCCTATTGCGATGTCTCTGGGCGAGCCACAACATCCGATCCCCGAATTTATTGGCGATATTCTGAATGCGCGGTTGAGTGACTATGGCAAATATCCCCCCATTCAGGGCAGCGACAATTTTCGCGCGGCGGTGGCGCGCTGGCTGAACCGGCGTTATGGGCTGGCCCGTCATCCGGTCGGCACAGAAGGGCACATCCTGCCGCTGAATGGCACGCGCGAAGGGCTGTTCAGCATCGCCTTTCTGGTGACGCCGCCGCAAAAGAACGGGCAGCGGCCTGCGGTGTTAATGCCCAATCCGTTTTATCAATGTTATGCAGGCGCGGCGCTGGCGGCGGGGGCGGAACCCATCTATCTGGATGCGCCGCGCGCCAACGGCTTTCTGCCTGATCTGGATGCGCTCAGCCCGGAACTGCTATCGCGCACAGCATTGTTTTATTTATGCTCACCCGCCAATCCACAGGGTTCGGTTGCTGATCTGGCTTATCTCAAACGGTTGATCCATCTGGCGCGGGAACATGATTTCGTGCTGGCGCTGGATGAATGTTACGCCGAGATTTATACGCAAATTCCGCCACCGGGCGGTTTGCAGGCGGCCAGCGAACTGGCGGCTGACGGCGCGGCGGAACCCTTCGCCAATGTGCTGGTGTTTCATTCGCTTTCCAAGCGCTCCAATCTGCCCGGACTGCGCAGTGGCTTTGTCGCGGGCGACAGCCGCATCATTGCGCGGTTCAGAAATTTTCGCGCCTATATCGGTCCGACCAATCCGCTGCCTGCGGACGCCGCCGCCACCGCCGCATGGTCAGACGAGGCGCATGTCGCGGATAACCGCATACGCTATGCGCAGAAATTTGATGCGGCGGATGAAATCCTGGCTGGCCGCTTTGGCTATACGCGGCCCGCTGGCGGTTTCTTTTTGTGGCTCGATGTGGGCGATGGCGAGGCGGCCGCGTTGAAACTATGGCGCGATGCGGGGGTTAAGGTGCTGCCCGGAAAATATCTGGCGCGTGGTGCGGTGGGCGATGCCTATATCCGGGTGGCGCTGGTCGGGCCACTGGATGAAACCAGAGAAGGGCTGCACCGTATCTGTCATACACTCGAAGCAGGATCAAAATGAGGCAAATCGCATGACCCGTATGCAGGGACTAGGCATGGCGCAACCCCGCACCTTGTTGCCGGATGGGGTAAAACAGTTTTTACGCGACAATCTGATCCGGCTGTGTGGCGCAGTGCTGCTGGCGGCCGCAGCCTTTGTGGCGCTTGCGCTCGTCAGTCATTCCAGCGCCGATCCAAGCTGGAATAATATTGTCCGTGCGCCTGCCACAAATATCGCCGGACTTGCCGGCGCCTATATTTCGGATTTCCTGTGGCAGTGGCTGGGCGTGCTCAGCATTATGATCCCTTGCTGTCTTGCGGTATGGGGTCTTCGCATTGTGTGGGAATTGCGGCTGCCATTATGGCGCTGGCGACCTTTGGGTCTGATCTGGGGCCTGCCATTTGGCGCGCTGGCGTTGGGCGCCATTTCCACGCCCGCCATCTGGACATTGCGGGTTGGACTGGGCGGCGCGCTGGGGGATGGGCTGCTGGGTCTTGCACTGGAACTGATTGCGAAACTGCCGCCTGCGCTGGTTGCACTGATTGTCATGCCGGGTCTGATTATGGGCGGGCTTGCAGCATTGATTGCCATACCGGCGCTGTTGTTCGCACTTGCCATAACGCCGGGACAGTGGCGCGGCATTGCGGCGCATATTTCGGCGCTGATGGCGGTAATTTCCCAAGCCGTACGCATGGCCATGCGCTGGCTGCGGGCGCAACGCAAGCCTGCCGGATCGCATCCTGTTACGCGACAGGGTTTTGATTTTGATCGCGCGCCACCATTGCGCAAAACGGCGGGCGGGACCATCGCGCGTGAAAAAATTGATCCCCCGCTGGCGGCGCCCCGTCAGGACCGCGCCCGCATTGCGCGGGGCGATACGGTGCGTGAAAATAAAAGCAAGCGCGCCGCCGCCGCCGATCAGTCAGCACTTGATCTGGGGCGCGTGGGTGAATATCAGTTACCGCCACTATCACTGTTACGCGCGCCGCCCCCCAACAAGGGCAAAAACGGCAATCTGATCGAACGCATGGAAAGCGATGAATCGCTGGAACAAAATGCCCGCATGCTGGAAACCGTATTGCAGGATTTCGGCATACGCGGCGAAATTATGAATGTGCGGCCCGGTCCGGTTGTAACGCTGTATGAACTGGAACCCGCCCCTGGCATCAAATCGGCGCGGGTGATTGGCCTTGCCGATGATATTGCCCGTTCGATGAGCGCCATATCGGCGCGCGTTGCCGTTATTCCCGGGCGCAATGCGATCGGGATTGAGCTGCCAAATTCACGCCGTGAAATGGTTTGCCTGCGCGAACTGCTTGCTTCGAGCGCCTATGAAAATACTTCGGCGCGTCTCACGCTGGCGCTTGGCAAAACGATTGGCGGTGAACCTGTGGTGGTCGATCTGGCTGCGATGCCGCATTTGCTGATCGCGGGCACCACCGGTTCGGGTAAATCAGTGGGTATCAACACGATGATCCTGTCGCTGCTGTACCGCATGCCGCCGGACCAGTGCAAATTCATTATGATTGATCCCAAAATGCTGGAATTATCGATGTATGAAGGCATTCCGCACCTGCTTACGCCGGTTGTGACGGAGCCCGGCAAGGCCGTTGTCGCCCTGAAATGGGCGGTGCGCGAAATGGAAGACCGCTACCGTAAAATGTCAAAACTGGGTGTGCGTTCCATCGCCGCCTATAATCAGCGGGTGGCGCAGGCCGAAGCCCAGGGCGAAATTCTGAAACGCACAGTGCAAACCGGATTTGACCCCGGCAGCGGCCAGCCGATTTATGAAGAACAGGACA
>CAMTVX010000086.1:0-18885 GCA_947085295.1 uncultured Alphaproteobacteria bacterium
GTGACTCCCCATCCTTCCACCGGCGCCAAAGTTCTTTCCTCTGTTCAGCAGATATGCCGGGGCGGCCAGTCCGTGCCATCTTGTAACCTTTCAGAACATCACGAATTCAATCATGTTGCGCTGACCGGTTGAACCCACCACGGCCTTCTTTGCACGCGAGACAAGCCGATGACATTCCGGGTCATTGACGAGAAGAAGGCCGACATGCCCATTGACCGGAAATGCGCTTTGTTTGGCGTCAGCGTCAGCGGCTATTATGCCTGGAAGCACCGTCAGCCCAGTCGGCGTCAGCGTGATGATATGGTTTATCTGGCCCATATCCGATGCCAGTTCCGGTTGTCGCACGAGACTTATGGCAGCCCCCGGATGCATGTTGAATTGCGAGAAGAAGGCCTGTCCATCGGCCGTCACCGGGTTGCCCGGCTGATGCGCGAGAATGGCTTGAGGGCCTTGCAAAAGCGGCGTTACAGGAAAACTACCGACAGCGCGCATGGCGGGCCGGTGGCTGCCAACATACTGGATCAGAATTTTGCCTGCGATGGCCAGGATCAGAAGTGGGGGGTCGACATCAGTTACATCTGGACAGCCGAAGGATGGCTGTATCTTGCCATTGTGCTCGATCTCTACTCCCGGCGCATCGTCGGCTGGGCCGTCAGCGACCGGTTAAAAAAGGATTTGGCGCTGAATGCGTTGCACCGTGCAATTACGATCCGCCAGCCATCCGCCGGACTGATCCATCATTCTGATCGCGGCAGCCAATACTGCTCCGGGGACTACCAGAAACTTCTTAGCTGCCAGGGCATCATCGCATCCATGAGTGGCAAGGGGAATTGCTACGACAACGCCATGGTGGAAACGGTGTTCAAAACCATCAAATCAGATCTGGTCTGGCGGACAAGATTCCTGACAAGGGCGGATGCCGAATTGGCCCTTGGCCGTTACATTGATGGCTTCTATAATCCGCGGCGGCGGCATTCGTCACTCGGCTATAAAAGCCCGTGCCACTTCGAGGCCAAGGCCGCATGAGTTGAGAAAATGGCTCTCCACTCTTTCAGGGCAAGTCCACTTGTCGGTCTCGTTGGGAGCAGGCCGGGGATCGCGGAATATCTGTGCGCAGTCTGCGGCCAGCCCCTTGGGGCCGACGAGATCCTGGATCGAGCCGCCACCCTCGAAATGAGGGTTCAACTGAATGAGCGGCTCTGGCCAGAACCGGCGGCCCGCGTAAAGCTCATCGACCTTATTCTTGATTTCAACCGAGCGGATACGGGTGAAGGAACGCGCAAAACCGGTGTATTGAGCCAGGAGATGGTCGTCCAGGGAAAATACGTCCATCAGACCCTCACTCTTGTTGAGAAGCAGATTTTTACACTGCGAGTTGGTGCGGGTGGTCGGAATCGAACCGACACTCTGTCACCAGAACTGGATTTTGAATCCAGCGCGTCTACCAGTTCCACCACACCCGCATATTACCGCTGATACTATCCGTCACACCAGGCTCCTATACAGCACCTGGTCCGATTTCATGGTCTCGGCGCCTCAACCTCCTACTCTACCAACTCATTGAAATATCAACGTTTTCAACTCGTCGTGTTTCTTGTGGATAAGGTAGACAAACCCCTTTTTGAGTCCAGCGCGTCTACCAGTTCCACCACACCCGCATCGTGCCACTGATCCTGTTCTTTGCGCGATTTGCATGCATAACATGGCGCAAATTCACAATCCCAGCGTCTCAATCCCCTCCAAGCCATTGAAATCCCAAGATTTTTAATACATTGGGACCGGCGGACAAGAAGGTCAGGCCCATAAGCAAAATTGGCGCAGTTACCAATTCCGTCCTGGGGTGTTGCCTGCCGGAAACCGCCAGGCAACAGAGCGCGCATCATACGGATGAACCCGGCCCCGTCAATCAATTATGAAGGGTTGTGCGTGATTATGATGGAAGCATGAATTTATTTGTCTTCAAATAGACAAAAATCACTTTAACTGATATCGGTTGGACATGTTTAGAAATCTTTACGATTGGACTATGCGACAGGCGGCGGGCAAACATGCTCTGCCGGCATTGGCGGTGGTGTCGTTTGCGGAAAGCTCGTTTTTTCCGATTCCACCCGACGTGATGCTGATCCCAATGGTGCTGGCACGTCCAGAACGCGCCTGGTTGATTGCAACCGTTTGTACCGTTGCATCGGTACTGGGCGGCGTGCTCGGCTATGCCATCGGTTATTTTCTGTTTGCCACGCTAGGCCAGATGATTATCGATTTCTATCATATGCAGTCAGGCTTTGATACCTATCGGGAAATGTTTGGTGAATATGGTTTGTGGATCATTCTGATCAAAGGGCTGACACCTATCCCCTATAAGCTGATTACGATTGCCTCCGGCGTATTCAAGTTTAATTTTATGATCTTTATGCTGGCCTCGCTTGTCACGCGCGGGCTAAGATTTTTTGCTGTTTCCGCACTGTTGTGGAAATATGGTGCCCCAATTCGCGAGTTCATTGACAAAAGACTGTCCGTTTTGGGGTATGGATTTTTGGCATTACTGGTTGGTGGTTTTTTTGTGGTAAGGTTCGCGCTTTAATCCATCAGCATAAGGCGCGAACAGTGCCCGCCAGCCACGACATATATCGTGAACAGGTTGCTTTCCTGGCCCGACAGACCGCCTCCAATACCGCCACAACCGGCGGCGTTGGACTGTTCACCTCGGCCATTTTATGGGATTCTGTGCCGGATTTATGGCTGTTCGCCTGGATGATGGGCCATCTGGTCATGACCAGTATCGCCTATATACGCTGGCGGCGCAGCCTGTCAAAGAAACGCTGGGCCGGGGCTGAGCGCGCCGGGGCGCGCGAAAAAAGACGCAAGCATTTTCTGCCATTGGCGGTCGGATGGGCTACCTTGTCCGGCGCCGTATGGGGGTCTGCCGCGTTCTTCTTGCCGACACTTCAGCCTATCGAACAGCTCGCGCTGATCATTGTAATGGCCAGCATGGCCAGTGGCGCCTCTTCGGTGCTGGCGGCGGTGCCAATGGCGGCGGCGGGATTCATTCTTGCCGACCTGATCCCTCCAATACTTTATTTCTTTCTTCAGGGCACGTTTGTTTACTCCGCGCTTGGGATTATGGCGGTGATATTCGCGTTGGCGCTGCTCAGATCCACCCGCATCGTCTATGGAATTTTCCTTGAAGCATCCCGAAACCGACGGGAAAACACCGCTCTGCTGGATCAGATTCGCGCAGAACAAAAGGTAACCGCAGAAACCCTGTTGCATAGTGAGGAACGCTATAGTGACGTGGTGGATACCATCGGCGATATGATTGCCAACACGGATGCTATGGGAAATTTCCTGTTCGCCAATCGCTCCTGGCGAACGACGCTGGGTCATAGTGATGACGATCTCGCCTCACTGAAATTTCTCGATATCATCCGGGATGACTATAAATCAGCCGTTCTGGGCATCACTATGAAAATTGCGGAAACAAAATTATCCCACACTATGGAATTTGTTTTCGTGACCAAGCATGGGCAATCGGTCTGGGTAGAGGCCAATGCCAATCCCGTTTTTGAAAATGACAGGCTGGTTCGGATTAACGGGGTCTTCCGCGATATTGGTTTGCGTAAGGAGGTCGAACGCAATCAGCGGGCGTTACAGGCGCAACTTGAAAAGCGGGTGTTGGAAGCCACAAGCGATCTTGCTGAAATAAACACCTCACTACAGATGGAAGTAGCTGATCGCCGGCAGGCCGAGCGCGCATGGCGCAATAGCGAGGCGCAGTTAAGACTGATCCTCGATTCAACAGTGGAGGCAATTTACGGTGTGGATCGCAATGGGCGGTGCACTTTCGCAAATCCCGCCTGTGCGAGGCTGCTTGGATTTGAAGAGGCCGCAGAATTTCTCGGTGTAGATATGCATTTTCTCGCCCATACGCATTTAACAGACGCCACCAGTCAGAATTGTGCGATTTGTGCCGTGCACCAGGTTGAGTCACATGCGCAGGCAGATGATCAGAAATTCACACACCGCAGCGGCCGCGCTTTCCCTGTTGAATATTCTGCGGGTTCCATCATGCGTGATGGGGAAGTGGTTGGTAGTGTGGTTGCATTTCTGGATATTACCCAAAGGCGCATGGCCGAGGAGCAGTTACGACAATCCCAAAAGATGGAAGCCATTGGTCAGCTTACGGGTGGTATTGCGCATGATTTCAACAATCTTCTGGCCATTATTGTGGGCAATCTTGATTTGCTGGTATCGGACGCCCAAGAAAATCCCGGCCCCGTCAATGCAGTGGCGCAACGCCGTACAGCAGCGGCCCTGCATGCCGCTGAACGCGCAGGCGCTCTGACACAGCGCCTGTTAAGCTTTTCTCGTAAAAAAATGTTTAGCCCGCAGATCATTGATCCTGAAGCGCTGATAGCAGATATGCGTGAAATATTCAAAAGCTCACTTGGGCATGGCATCAGCATCAATGTGAATATGAACACTCCGCTATGGCATGTTAATATTGACCCGGCACAATTTGAAAATGCGCTGCTAAATCTCGTAATCAATGCCCGCGATGCGATGAAGGAAAATGGTGCGCTCACGGTTGAAATAACAAATATTTCTGTAGACGCGCCGCTGCATCTGCCAGGATTGCGGCTTCCGGTGGGAGAATATGTAAAACTGTGTGTAGAGGATACCGGGCGTGGTATTCCACCCGATATCCTCGATAAGGTTTTTGAACCATTTTTTACCACCAAGGATGTTGGCCAGGGCACGGGTCTTGGCCTAAGCATGGTGTTCGGTTTTATTGAACAATCCAATGGCCACATCCATCTGGAAAGCACGATTGGAATCGGAACCAGAGTAACACTTTATCTGCCACGCGCAGTCCCGGCCGAAATAAAAGCGAACCAGCCCGAAATGCACCTGCCGCGCAAAGCTAATGGGGCATCTCGTATAATACCTGAAAATTATCGCATCCTGGTTGTGGAGGATGAACCCGGCGTGCGGCAAAGCGTGGTGGCTCAGATACAAGAGTTTGGATATAATGTTTTATCTGCGGAAGATGGACCAACGGCGCTCGCGCTGTTTACCGACACCCCGGATATCAATCTGGTTTATTCTGACGTGATGATGCCAAATGGAATGAACGGACTTGATCTGATAGAGCGTCTTCGCGAACTGTCGCCAGAGATAAAGGTGTTGCTGTGTACGGGATATGAGGGCGCCGCGCCAAATATATCCGAACGGGCAGATAAAATTACAATTCTGCAAAAACCCGTGCGTAAAGCGCTGCTCGCTGCCAAATTGCAGGAGATATTGATCGCGTGATCAATACATTTATTGGCGTCAAGGCACGGCAACTTTTTGCTATAATATTATCTGCGAATTTGGCAGTGCTGCTTGTTGTGTATGGTTTTGAAATCATTGGCGGCCTGGCCCCCTGTCAATTATGTTACTATCAGCGCATTCCATATTTTGCCGCCATACTTCTGTGCGTGATAGCATGGCTGCGTCCGGGAATGATGCAACCAGTGTCTGCTGTTTTAATGATTGGCTATATGATCGGGACTGGACTGGGGGTCTATCATGCGGGCGTTGAATGGCACTGGTGGGAAGGGCCTGCAACCTGTAGCGCAGGTGCCGGATCGGGCGCTTCTGTCAAGGAACTGATGGCGCAAATTCTGGCGGCACCCGTTATACGCTGCGATGAAATTCCCTGGTCTCTGTTCGGCCTTTCTCTGGCCGGATATAATGTGCTGATTTCCATCGCGCTGTTGGCGATGTCGGCGATAACCTTTCTACGCCTGAAAAAGGAGGCCGGACATGACTGAATCCAATAAAGACTTACCCTTGCCCGGACAGGCGCAGGAAACCCGCATTGCGCAGATGTTGCGTGTAGACCATGCGGGGGAAGTTGCGGCCAAACGCATTTATCAGGGACAGCTCGCGGTATTGAAACATCTGCCACAGGCGCGTGATTGCATGAACCAGATAGAGGAAATGGCAGCGAAAGAAGAGGCGCACCTTGCGGCGTTTGACCAGCTGATCGTGTCGCGGCGCGTACGACCGACACTGTTAAGTCCAATATGGGATGTCGCAAGTTATGGCCTCGGCGTTGCTACCGCGCTGATGGGCCCGCGCGCGGCGATGGCCTGCACTGTGGCGGTGGAGGAGGTGATAAGCGCGCATTATCAAAAGCAGATTAATGATCTGGGAACGGATGATCCGGAATTGGCGTCGATGATCAGAGAATTTCGAAATGATGAAATGGCGCACCGCGAAACAGCGCTGGCAAACGGCGCGGCACAGGCACCGGCGTACAAACCGCTGAGCGAAATTATTAAAGCCGGATGTCGTGTTGCCATTAAACTGTCTGAGCGGATCTAGCTGAATTCCCGCCGGATGGCGTCGGTATGCTGACCAAGGGCAGGTGTCGGACGCGGCGGGGAGGACGGACCTGCGATGCGTATTGCGGGCGCGATTACTTCCACATCGCCCGATGGCGTCGCTTGCAGCATCGTGCGCAATTGCGGATGGCTGAGCAGATCGGCAACCATGTTCAACCGCCCGAATGCGATATTCGCCGCCTCAAGGCGCGTACTCAATGCTGAAACGCTTAACGCGCCAAACACCTCGTCAATGATCTGATACAGCGCGGCGCGATTTTTGGCGCGCGCCTCATTGCTGGCATAATCTGCATGGGTTGCAATTTCCGGGTGCAGCAAAACAGTGTCACAGAAATTTTTCCATTCCCGCGCGTTCTGAATAGCGATGACGATTTCACCATCGGCGGTTTTGAACAGGCCATACGGCACCACCTGGGAATGCCCAAAACCGATGCGCGCCGGCGCCTTGCCGGTATAGCGTTGCTGCATCAGGGCGGTATTCATCATGTCCGCCAGGCCATCGAACAGCGATACATGGATGGCGCTGCCCTGTCCGGTGCGGCCGCGCAATATCAGCGCTTCCAGAATGGCGGCGTGGGCGTTCATGCCCGCTGTCAGATCGCAGATCGAAACGCCAACGCGGCCCGCTTCGGCGGGGCTGCCGGTCAATGACGCCAGGCCGCTTTCCGCCTGGATGAGCAGATCATAAGCCTTCATGTTTTTGTACGGCCCTTCATACCCATAACCACTGATGTCGCAGGTGATAAGCCGTGGAAATTCCGCGCGCAATGCAGGCGACGCAAGTCCCAGCCGGTCCAGCGCGCCGGGCGCGAAATTCTGGATAAACACATCCGCCTTTGTCAGCATGCGCTTTACCAGCGCCGTGTCATCCGGATTTTTCAAATCCAGCACTACAGATTCCGCGCCGCGATTCAGCCAGACAAAAAAACTGCACTCGCCTTTAGCCACCGTATCATAATGCCGCGCGAAATCGCCCTCGGCGCGCTCCACCTTGATAACACGCGCCCCGCCATCGGCCAGCCGCTGCGTCGCATAGGGCGCGGCCACAGCCTGCCCCAGGGATACAACCAGAATATCATCAAGTGCGCGGCGCATTACATTTTCATATCAATAAGAACGCGGCATGCCCAGCACATGCTCGGCCAGATAGGACAGGATCAGATTAGTCGAAATAGGTGCGATCTGATAGAGCCGGGTTTCGCGGAATTTGCGTTCCACATCATATTCTTCGGCAAAGCCATAGCCGCCATGGGTTTGCAGGCACATATCCGCCGCCGCCCAGGACGCCTCGGCCGCCAGCATCTTTGCCATATTGGCCTCGGCCCCGATATCCTTGCCTTGTTCGTACAGCCGCGCAGCTTTTTGCACCATCAGATTGGCGGCTTCGGTCATCGCATAGGCCTTGGCGATGGGAAACTGGATACCCTGGTTCATCGAAATCGGGCGACCAAACACATTGCGTCCATTGGCGTAATCAACCGCCTTTTTAATGAACCAGCGCGCATCGCCAATGGTTTCGGCCCCGATCAGCACACGTTCGGCATTCATGCCGGTCAGAATATATTTGAAGCCCTGGCCTTCTTCGCCCAGCAGATTTTCCGCAGGCACTTTCAGATCGTCAAAAAACACCTGCGTGGTGGAATGGTTGACCATCGTGCGAATGGGTTTGATGGTCATGCCATTGCCCACGGCCTTTTGCATATCCACCACGAACACCGACAGGCCGTGGCTGCGCTTTTTGCCTTCATCGGCGGGCGTTGTGCGCGCCAGCAGCAGCATCAGATCGGAATGTTCGGCGCGCGAGGTCCAGATTTTTTGTCCATTGACGATATAATGGTCACCCCCAGGACCAGTATGGCGCACCGCACGCGTTTTCAGGCTGAGGGTGTCCGTGCCATTGGAAGGTTCCGAAACGCCAAATGCCTGCAAACGCAGCTCACCTGATGCGATACGCGGAAGCCATTGCGCCTTTTGCGCGGGGCTGCCGTGGCGCAGGATGGTGCCCATAATATACATCTGCGCATGGCACGCAGCACCATTGCAGCCGGATCGTTGAATTTCCTCCAGCACGGCCGCCGCCGCCGACAGACCCAGCCCACTTCCGCCATATTCCTCGGGGATAAGCACGGCCAGATACCCTGCCTCGGTCAGGGCTTTAACAAAGGCCGTTGGGTATTCACGCTTTTGATCCATTTCGCGCCAATATTCGCCCGGGAATTTGCTGCATAAGTCAGCAACTGATTGACGAATCTGGACAATTTGCGGATCTTCCGCGTCAGGGTAGGTATCTGCGCTCATCTCTCATTCCTGAAAATTGGTTGATGCCCTTAAATAACCCGAAGCGGCGCCCAATCCAAGCGATCCCGTACAAATTAATACTGCCAATGCATTGGAAAATGGCGCAAAATCACTTAAAAGCAGATTGGGCGCTGTAATGATATGCCGATTCCCGGCGTCAGTCCGTTTTTTGTAACAAATCAGGGGACA
Organism: uncultured Alphaproteobacteria bacterium; assembly: GCA_947085295.1. GTDB lineage: Bacteria > Pseudomonadota > Alphaproteobacteria > UBA11222 > UBA11222 > UBA11222. Next base: position 8,880 of record CAMTVX010000086.1, read on the forward strand.
AAATGCCTCGTCAGGCAAAGGCTGAAGTATCTGGGCGGCGCGACACCAAGGCGCGCCTGATGGATGCGGGTGAACAATTATTCTCGCGGCACGGGCTGGACGCCGTTACCGTGCGCCAGATCAATCGTACAGCGGGCCAGCGCAACACGTCTTCCCTGCTATATCATTTTGGATCAAAAGAAGGGCTGGTCGAGGCTATTTTCATCGACCGGTTTGCAGGCATTAATGCGCGCCGCCATGTCATGCTGGATGCGATTCCACAGCCGATGAGCGAGGCGGACCTTCCCTTGTTGGCGCAGGCTGCGGTCTTGCCGTTTTTCGAACATATGCAAAATAATGCGGGCGGGACTGATTTTATCCGGTTTTTTGCATTGCTCTACAGCGATCCCAAAATCCGCATCAGCGACGAAGTGTGGCGCGAGCACACCTCATCCGCGCGGCGTCTTGCAACCCTTGCTATGAAACAGATGCCGCAAATGCCGCGTGAGGCGGCGGTGCAGCGGGTAGGCCTGGTGGCGACAAGCGTGTTTCACTGGCTGGCCAACTGGCAGCAGATGACGCGCGGCGAAGTGCGCCTGACCGAAGATGATTATGCCGCCATTTCAGCGCCACCGGAAAGTTTTGTGTGCAATATAATTGATTTGATCGTGGCCATTGTGAAGGCGCCGCACAGCGATAGCAGGTTCGCGCAATTATCCAGCCAGAGGGGATAGCGCGGGGCTAACCGGTGGCGGTTTTTCGTTCCGGATTATGTAATCCGGCCCGCCAGTCTTCGATCACTTCAATAGCGCGCGACTCAGAAAGCGAATCAAACAGGCGGCAGATGGCCTGAAGTTTGTTGGCCGGTACCGCACGACCATTTCGCGCCTGTTCCAGTAGCAGCACTACCGTAACAAACTGTCCACGGTCCGCACCGGCGGCGCGACATATAACCGCCAACCCCTGCGCTTCGCCATCAAACGCAAAATGTACCAGGCTCTGCACATTAAGCCTGGTCAGCCTGGCCATGCCCGCAAAGAAAAGAGGCAGTCGTTTTTCACGTAAAAATGAAATCACGCGCGTGATATTCAATTCGCTATTTGCATCCAGGCGTTCAATCAGAATTGCGGCTCTGGCACTTAGCCCCTGCTCGCTCCCCGTTGATATAATCGGGGTGTTTGCAACAATTTCCTGCATGGCCTGACGAATAATTTCCTGGTCATGCGGGAATCGCGTGGCCAGTTTGCGCTTCAGCTCGCCAGTTACAAATGAAACCATCAGCGCGGCGAGATTAGGAGGCAGGTCTGTGCGGCTAACCAGAGGCGCCTGCAAATTAACGCGCGATCTGCTTTCTTCCACGGCATATTCCATCGCCGCCTTGGAAATAGAAGCCGTATGATTATTGATCAGCGCAGCCAGCACTTCCGGCTCACCAGGGGTTAGCAGCGCATCTCCGACTTCGGCGCTGATATGCGGCCGTGCTGCAATCAGCAGGCGATGTTCACGGGTTTTAGAATTGATAATGGCGATCAGATCATCATTATCCAGCAATGGGCTGTGTGCAATCACGACACTGGCAACACTGATTTCATCTTCTGCAAGCGCGCGGATAAGCGCCCTGGGCGCCTGTTCAGTTGTGGCCAGTTTGTTGGCAACCTGGATGCGCAGCTCCGTTTCAAATTCAGAAATCAGACGGATAATAATCTGACCCGCAATTTCCTTGTCCTGTGGATCCAGATCCAGCCCAGGTCCACGGCAAAGCTCAACAATGCCTAACGACAGAGCGCGCCGTGCGGCGGGTCTCTTGTCTTTGGCCAGCGCTATCATTCTTTCAATCATGGCTCCATCCTTGGAAAGAGCTTAGCCATGAAAGTTTACTGATGCGTAAATGATCCAGTAATAATGTGAACAAAACGGGAACGCGCCTATTGGCCCATCCCCGTTTTTATAAGGAATTACGCCAGTTTTCCGATTGCCGCCACGGTTTGCGCGGTCTGCTCAATCGGCACCAGATGACCGGCTTCGGCGATACTGACCAGGCTGCAATCGGCGATCAGTTTTTTGAATTCCTGCGCGTAGCGCGGCACGATCAGTTTGTCGCTGTCGCCCCAGATCAACACGGTGCGGGCCTTGATGCGGTACAGCCGCTCGCGCAGGCCACGTTCCGGGATGGGGAACAGCAGCTTGCCCGCCATGCCCATCTGGCGCGCATTCTGGATTAAAAACGCCTTGAGGAATTCGAGATTGGAAAAATCCATTCCCGCCGTCATCATTTTACCGCCAGCAACCGCATCGTGAAACAGATAGGCCGGCAGTTCATAAGGCAGCATCGCAAACAGATCCGGGATCGGATGATCATCCAGCCAAAGCCCCGCCGGACAGATCAGGCATAGTTTTTCCACATCATTGGGCGCAATCGCCGCCATTTCAGCGGCGATCATGCCACCCATGGAATGCCCCGCAAGGATCGGTTTTTTCAGGCCCAGCGCCTCGGCCACATCCCAGCTATGCAGGGTGACATCCAGCATGTCGCGGATTTCGGTGCATTCATCGGATGCCCCATAACCCGGCAACAGCGGCGCATAGACATGGTATTTCGCCGCAAGCGCATTCAAAAACGGGTCTTCCAGGGTGATGCCGCCCGCGCCATGCAGAAACAGCAGATCGGGGCCGGAACCGCCCTCCAGCACATGCACTTCGGTGTGGCGGGTTTTGAGTTTACGCAAGTTCATGGTCTATTCTCCCGGCACTGTAATACGTGTTTTCAACGCCGCGTCCACGGGCGCGGGGGTTGCGCGCTTGGCCAGCGGCTGCGCCCAGAAACGCGTGTCATTGTCATATTCGGGAAAAATGTTGCGCATTTTCGGCATCACTTTTTCGGCGAACAATTTGCTGGAATGCATGCATTTGTCTTTTGGCATATTGCCCACATGCATCAGGCAGAACAGATTGCCGACCCGCAATGATTTTGCCAGATGCTCCAGTTTCTCGCGCACCGTATCCGGGCTTCCGGCCACCACATAGCCATCGTCCAGCAACTGTTTCCAGCTCAGATTGGAAAGATCACCCATATTCGGCGCATATTGCGACAGCGCACCGGACTGGATGGTTTTAATCGTCCGGTACCCCGGCGCATCGGCAAAGCCCGCATGCACATGCAGGCAGCGATTATAGAAATAGTCTATATGCTCCTTGTACAGATCTTCGGCTTCCTTGTCAGTTTCGCCCACCACGATGGTCTGGGCAAATCCGGCGCGATAGGGGGATTCATCGGGTTCATTGCGTTCCGTCAGCCGGTCCCAATAACCCTGCATCAGCGCTTTGGCGCGGATATAGCCGGTGAAGCTCAGATATGAATAGGAATAGGTGTTGTCGAGACAGAAGTCATAGGTTTCAACCGAGCCGCCACCAGGAATATGAATCGGCGGCGGATTCTGAATGGGTTTGGGCCAGATATTGACATGGCGCAATTTGTTATAGCGGCCGTTAAAGGCGAACGGCTTGTCTTCCTTCCAGGCGCGCATGATCAGATCATGGGCTTCCAGATATTTCTCGCGCGTCAGCGCCGGGATCTGACCATAGCAGTAATTGGTGTCCATCGACGTACCGACCGGAAATCCCGCCACCAGGCGCCCGCCGCACATCACGTCCAGCATGGCGAATTCCTCGGCCACGCGCACGGGGGGATTATACAGTGCGATGGAATTGCCCAGCACCACGATCGCTGCATTTTTGGTGCGACGGGTAAGTGCGGCCGCCATAATATTGGGCGATGGCATCATGCCATAGGCGTTCTGGTGATGCTCGTTAATGCCAACCCCGTCAAAGCCCAGTTGATCGGCATATTCGAGCAGATCCAGATAATCATTATAGACATCATGGCCGCGCACCGGATCATACAGGGTGCTGTCAATATCCACCCAGACCGAGCGGTTTTTCTTGCGGAAATCATCCGGCAGATAGGGCCAGGGCATCAGGTTAAACCAGGTAAATTTCATGTCCAAACTCCCGACAAATTATCAATAGTTGAGGCTAGCATAATAGAGTGCATGCCCGGTGATTTTTTTGCGGGTGAAAGTCGCAGGGGTTCATGAGATCATATACTGCCCGGCTCAGTTAAAGAACGCACATTTCATACCAGAATTTCCGCGCCAACCATTACCAGACCGGTTGTGGCGATGTTCCAGGAGAAGCTTCGCAGCCATGGAATTCCCGCCGCATAGAGAGGCAGAAACAGGATGCGGCCGCCAAGATAAATCCGGCTCCCCAGCATGCTCCAATACCCGGCTTCGCCCGCCACATGCGCAATCAGCACCAGCGCGGTAAAGACCGGAAAGGTTTCGAGGAAGTTCCACTGCGCGCGGTGCAGGCGACCCGCTAATCCGGTGGGGCGGAGATACTCATCCCGCGCGCCAACCATATAGGCGTTACCGGCTTGCGCCCTGAACGCGAAGCTCGCGGCGGTTAGATGCACCAGCCCCAGAATACACGCCCCGAACAATATCCAAAGATCGTGGGTCATCAATACCTATGTGTCAGGCAGAAATATTCATAGCCAGACGCAAAGTGACGCGGCAACCAAATGCCGCGCACCTGGTCCAGTGCGTTGCCGCCTTACGAATCCGCCCAGTTGGGTTTGCGCTTTTCGGCGAAGGCGCGGGGGCCTTCGGTGGAATCGGCGCTTTTGAACAGCGCGGTCATGGCGGGATATTTCCCGTTGGCGGCGGCTTCGACGCCACCCTCGGCCAGGCCCTGCATCGACATTTCCTTGGAGGCGCGCACCGACATGGGCGAGCATTCCATGATTTCCGCCGCCCAGCGTTTCGCCGTCGCCATCACATCGGCATGCGGCACGACTTCGTTGATGAAGCCCAGGCGATAACCTTCTTCGGCTGTTACATGGCGCGCGGTCAGGATCATGCCCATGGCGTGTTTCAGACCGATCTGGCGCGGCAGGCGGTGCACGCCGCCCGCACCGGCGGCCAGGCCAACCTTGGGTTCCGGCAGCGCAAAGCGCGCTTTGTCGGACGCAATGATAATGTCACAGGCCAGCGCGATTTCCATGCCGCCCCCCATCGCCACACCGTTAACGGCCGCGATCAGCGGCTTGTTCATGTGATAACGCGCAGTGATGCCGGCAAAACCGGTAGCCGGAATTTCCATCTTGCCGCCCGAAGCGGTGAATTTCAGATCATTGCCCGCGCTGAACGCGCGATCGCCAGCGCCGGTCAGGATCGCCACCCATTGCGTAGGGTCATTGGAAAAATCATTAAAGACTTTTTCCAGTTCGAAATTTGCCGGCGGATGCAGTGAATTCATCACATCCGGGCGGTTCATGGTGACGATGGTCAGCTTGCCTTCGCGTTCGACCTTGCAAAATTCGTAAGTGGGCATTGGGTTCTCCCTGTGAGGTTTATTATTCTGAGACCAGTTTAACGGTGACGTTCGTCAAGTACCAGCCCCGCCTTAAAACGCCGCCAGTTTTCGACATAGCCCATGGCGGACTGGATAAAAACCTCGATCTGCCTGGGCGATACCTGCTTCACCACCTGACCCGGCATCCCCATGACAACGGAATTGTCAGGAATTTCCTTGCCAGGCCCAATCAGCGCCTTGGAGCCAATCAGACAATTATTGCCGATTTTCGCGCCATCCAGAATGACGCTGCCCATGCCGATCAAGGTATTATCGCCAATGACGCAGCCATGCAGCATCGCCATATGCCCAACCGTAACATTGCGCCCGACAATACAGGGATCGCCCATGCCGGTATGCAGCACCGCATTGTCCTGAATATTTGAATTTTCCCCAATGGTGATAGGTTCATTATCGCCGCGCAGCACCGCGCCAAACCACACGCTGGCATTGTTTTTCAAGATAACTTTGCCCATGACCTGGGCGTTGGGCGCTATCCAGTAATCTTCATTTTCTGTTTCCAGGGCACAATTGCCCAACCGGTATACCGCCATATTTCACAGGATCCCTTTTTGCTGTTTCTCCATATCAGTGTTGCATAGATGCCCTGTCTGGTCAAAGATAGGGGCAGAAAAATACCAACAGGGAAGGAAATCACCAATGGCAATGCCAATTGAGAAACTGGTCGGAATCATGCGCAAGAACGCGGCGGGTGGCCAGGGTGGGCCAACCAGCACCAAGGTCACGCTGGCCATGCGCCGCGCCGGGATGGAAAAAACCTCATTCCCCGTCGCGGAAGATGTGAAGGTCGAAAAGCTGACCGTCGCCGGACGCGATGCGGAATGGATCAAGGCGCCGGGTGTCAAGGACGGCTATGCCATCCTCTATCTGCATGGCGGCGGCTATGTGATGGGTTCGCTCAACACCCACCGTTCGCTGGCGGGCGAAATCTCGCGCGCCGCAAAGGCCGCCGTGCTGCTGCTGGATTACCGGCTGGCGCCGGAAAACAAATTTCCGGCGGCGGTCGAAGATGGCGTGGCCGGGTACAAATATCTGCTGGCCCAGGGCTATGCCCCAGCAAAAATCGCCATTGGCGGCGACAGCGCGGGGGGCGGTCTGACAGCGGCAACTCTGGTTAGCTTACGCGATGAAAAATCGCCGATGCCGGGTGCAGGCATCCTGATTAGTCCGTGGTCGGATTTAACCTGTACCAATCCCAGTTACAAGACCCGGGCCGATGCCGATCCCATGATCGGCGGCGATGGCCTGGACGGGATGACCAATCTTTATCTGCAAGGCGCCAATGTGGTGCATCCGCATGCCTCGCCCAATTTTGCCGATCTGACCGGTCTGCCGCCGCTGCTTATTCATGTGGGCGACGCCGAAGTGCTGCTGGACGATTCCATCCGGCTGCATGACAAGGCCAAGGCCTGTGGCGTCGATAGCACGCTGGAGGTTTGGCCCAAAATGATCCATGTCTGGCACGCCTTCCATCCGATGCTGGATGAAGGCAAACAGGGCATTGAACGCATCGGCGAATATCTGCGCGGCAAATGGGGCATGTGATTTAATGTCCGTATACAGATCACTCACAGAAGGAAAAACACATGGCCGGAAATGAACTGAAAGTAGTCGTCGACATGATCCGTGGCATTGTCGCCAATCCCAATGCGACCATCCAGGAACAGCGCGCGTCATTCGAAGCCTCGATGGGCATGATGCCAACGCCGCCAAATACCAAAATCACCCCGGTAAAGGTGGACGGTATTGCGGCGGAATGGGTGGACGCGCCCACTGCGCGCGCCGACCATGCAATCCTGTATCTGCATGGCGGCGGCTATGTGATCGGATCTCCCGTCACGCACCGTTCGCTGGCAGGTAAATTGTCGGAAACCAGCCGCGCGCGCGTATTGGTGATCGACTATCGCATGGCGCCAGAGGCGCCGTTTCCCGCTGCGGTTGACGATGCCGTAAAGGCCTGGCGCTGGCTGCTGGCGCAGGGGTTGACGCCCGCTAAACTGGCCATTTCCGGCGACAGCGCGGGCGGTGGATTGACGCTGGCGACACTGGTTGCGTTACGCGATGCGGATGTGGCGCTGCCCAAAACCGCCGCGCTGCTTAGTCCGTGGACGGATTTAACAGGTAATTCCGAAACCATGACGACGCGCGCCGAACAGGACCCGATGGTGCAGAAAGCCGGCCTGATGGCCATGGGCGCGCTGTACCTGAATGGCAAGGACGCAAAAACCCCGCTGGCGTCACCGCTGTTTGCGGATTTGCGCGGGCTTCCGCCCATGCTGATCCAGGTCGGCGATCACGAAACCCTGCTGGATGACAGCCGCACCCTGGAAAAAAACGCCAAGGCGGCAGGTGTGGATGTCACACTGGAAGTCTGGGATGAAATGATCCATGTCTGGCATCTGTTCCATCCGCTGCTGCCTGAAGGCGTCAAGGCGCTGGAACGCATCGGTGAATATCTGAACGGCAAGTGGGCGGCATAAGATTACCGAACCCCCGCTAATTTCAAGCCCCCAAAGTTTGGGGGCTTGATTGCGTCAGTATCCCGCCCGCCCATATGCGGCGCAAGTGTAGCGCGCACACGACGCCCATCCCGCATAATGTCGCCATGCCTAAAAATGCCAGGCTTCCGAAGGCGCTATACGCAAAACCCGACGCATAGGTAACGCCACCGATCACGATACCGGTGGAGACAGCCGCATAAACACCCTGTGCGGTGACCGCCAGATGCGCGGGGGCGGCGCGCGTTATGAACTGCATGGCGGCCAGATGGGTGGCGCCAAAGGTAAAGGCATGCAGGCATTGCAGCGCCACCAGCAGCCAGACGCCAGGATTAAACGCCGTCAATGTCCAGCGCAGCACACCCGCCGCGCCGCCCAGCGCCAGCAAAGTTGCCGGTCCAAAACGCGAAGTTACCTTGGCGGAATATGCAAACAGAATAATCTCCGAAATCACCCCCAGCGCCCATAAACTACCGATCAGCGTGCTGTCTAGCCCCAGGCGCTGCCAGTTCAGCGTCCCGAAAGTGTAATACACCGCATGCGCCGCCTGGATGAAAGACCCCGCCGCCATGAAATATAAAAACCGCCGGTCGCGGCATAGCTGCACCGCCTCGCGCCAACCGGCGCGTCGTGGCGTTTCGCCGGGACCGTGTGACGATTCCTTTGGCAGCATCAGCGCCGCAGCCACAGTGATAGCGCACCCCGCCAGAATCATCGGCAAAATCGATCCCGCCCCGGCGCGTGAAAGCACATATCCCGCCCCCATGCTGGCGGCGATAAAACTGATCGACCCCCACAACCGCACCCGGCCATAATCGGCACGCCCCTGCGTAGACTGAGCAAGTGTGAGTGTGTCAATCAGCGGCATGATGGATGGGATCAGCGTGCTGGTCAAAAGCGTGACCAGAAATATCGCTGCAAACGAATGCGTAAAGGAAAACAGGAAAAAGCTGAGCCCTAGCAAAACCGAAAACAATACGATCTGCGCGCGCCGCCGCCCCACCCGGTCTGACGCAAACGCAATCAGCGGTCCGGTGATCACACGCAGCACCATCGCGGCGCCGGTCAACAGGCCGATATCCCCCGCACCCAATCCGCGCGCCGTCAGCCATACCGGCCAGAACGGCAGATGCACCCCCGCAACAATAAAAATCGCGAAATAATAAAACGCCAACCGGGAGGAATGATCAAAACTGCTTTGCCGTGTCAAATCACATTAGTCCGTTCTTAAATTCCATTTATCCATCCATTCATCATTGTCATCGCGTGCTGCGAAGCGGTCCCCGGGGCCGACCTTGGCAGGCCAAGGACAGGCGAAGGCTTGGTGATTGCCACGCTTCGCACGCTATGACAACTATTTCGGGCTTGCAGCAGTTACGCACACTGCTTATCTTTGCACCATGATGAAACTGAGAACATTGCTATTTCTGGCGGCGCTTGTGCTTCCATTTCGGGCGCTGGCCGATGATGCGGCTAAAATGGGAACCCTGTTCAAGGATCCCAATTGCGGTTGTTGCCAGGATTATGCCGAATATCTGCGCCATAACGGGTATGTGCTGACCGTTGTTCCCACTGAGGATTTGACGGATTTGCGTCACGAACAAGGCGTATCGGAGGATTTGGCGGGCTGCCACATGACCTTAATCGACGGCTATGTGATCGAAGGGCATGTACCCGTTGCGATGATCAACCGGCTTCTGGGTGAACGCCCCAACATCAAAGGCATTTCATTACCCGGCATGCCGATGGGATCCCCCGGCATGTCCGGTGAAAAAACCGAGGCGTTTACAGTGCTGGAAATCGCGGCGGATAAATCGGACGCCGAACCGCGCGTCTATGGGGTGGAGTAAGCGGCGGCCTGTAAATCAGTTTGATCGGATTGGAGCCGTACGCCTTGGAGTCTTTCCGTGATTGACTGAATCGGCACACCCACCGCGTCATCGCGAGCGCAGCGTGGCGATCCAGAGTCACACGGCAAGGGCCTGTGTTTGGGACTCCTTTGCCAGCCGTAGCCTTCTGGCGAAGGCTTGGTGGATTGCCACGTCGCTTCGCTCCTCGCAATGACAATGAGATGGTGTCGATTCAACCTAAAC
>CAMTVX010000087.1:0-33756 GCA_947085295.1 uncultured Alphaproteobacteria bacterium
CCAGCACCGAAAAGCGCGCATTCTGGCCCAGAATCGATTTCAGCCCGGCACTGGCGACGCCATGATCCTCCACGATCAGTACGGAAACATTTTTTTCCGGCGATGGCATCTCGCTTTACTCTCCGGATAAGCTGATCCAATCCAGATATATGACCGCTAACGGCCGGCAGAACGCGAGCGCTTTCATCAGGGATGCCTGCTCATCCCCCCGTCTTGAAATAATCCGGTTTGCCATACAGCCACAGATCGCTCCAGAGTTGCTGGCCGCCGTCGACGGTGATGACTTCGCCGGTGATGAACTTGCCGGATGGCGCGGCCAGATAGGCGCAGGCTTCGGCAATGTCGTGCGATTCGCCGACATGCATCATCGGATTGGCCTGCGAGAAGGTGGCGGCGGCGTCGGGCGGGTAATTGCCGAAGCCTTCGGTTTCCACCGCGCCGGGCGCGATGCAATTGACCTGGATATTGTGCTCGGCCCATTCCACGGCGACGGTTTTGGACAGATAGACCACGCCCGCGCGCGCCGCACAGGTATGCGCCGCATCCGGCATGCCACGCCAGATGTCGGCGACGATATTGATGATGTGCCCGGGCTTGCCCGAGGCGCGCCAGTTGCGCGCCAGGTTCTGCATCATGTACCAGGTGCCGTTCAGATTGGTGTCGATGACGGCGTTCCAGCCCTTGACGGAATAATCGATGGCCTTTTGCGAAAACTGCCCGCCGGCATTGTTGATCTGATAATCGATGCCGCCATTGGCATAGGCTTTGTCGATCATCGCGGCCACCGCGTCATGATCGCGGATCGACAGGGAATAGGTTTCGACCTTTGCGCCGAATTTTTTTAGCCAGGATTCTGAAATCGCCAGCCGTTCTTCGTTGCGCCCGCAGATCACCAGATCGGCGCCCAGCCGCGCAAACAGATAGGCGGTCGCCTTGCCGATGCCACTGCCAGCACCCGATACCAGCACCCGCTTGCCCTTGAACAGATCATTGCGAAACACGGTGGGCTTTACGGCCAATTCTTCGTCGCTGACACCAAATTTACCGGGGGGTGCGTCGGCCTTGCTGTAGCGTTTGTTCATGATTGGGCGCTTTCAATAAAAATGGCGGGAGAAACACTCCCGCCAATGTGACAGAATTAGCGGCCTTTGAAAACCGGTTCGCGTTTTTCCATGAAGGAACGGGGGCCTTCGACTGCGTCTTCGGTTTTCAGCACCGGGGCGGCGAATTTGCTTTCCATTTCCAGCGCTATTTTTTCCGGGTAACCGATACATTCGCGCGCCGAACGCCGGATTGCCTGCACCGCGATGGGGCCGTTCTTGGCCAGCTTGGCAGCATATTCCATGGCGGCTTCCATGACGTTATCCTGCGGCACGACCTTGTTGATCAGGCCGATGGCCAGCGCTTCCTGGGCGCTGATCAGATCACCAGTGATCAAAATTTCCATGGCGCGGCAATAAGGAATTTGACGGGGCAGGCGCACGGTCGAACCGCCACCGGGAAAAATCGCCCATTTCACTTCCTGTAACCCAAAGCGCGCTTTTTCAGACGCCACACGGATATCGGTGCCTTGCAGCATTTCCGTACCGCCTGCGACAGCAAAGCCGTTGACGGCCGCAACGACGGGCTTCACCGTATCAAAGTCACGCAAAATGCCAATGCCGGTCAGGCCGCGATCTTCTACCACGCGCTTTTCGTAATCATTCTGCGGGGTGCGTGCGCCGGTAAACAGCGGGATCAACTGGCCAAGGTCTGCGCCCGAGCAAAATGATTTTGGACCCGCGCCGGTCACGACAGCGACGCGAATGTCCGGGTTGTCGCGCACTTCCTGCCAGTAATCGACCATGCGGCACAGCATTTCCGGGCTAAGCGCATTCAGCGCCTCTGGCCGGTTCATGGTGATGATAGCGATATGACCCTGTTTTTCGAATAACGCGTGCATGCTTCCCTCCTGTTATATTTCGCTTAACTGTTATACTAATTTTAGCGCGCTGAAAAGCCAAGGCTGGTCGGTCTGAAAAGCCTTGTTGATAACCGCATCAATAAGCTTGCCAGCCGATTTGAAGCAATCTAATCTACGTTAGAAAAAATAATCGGGGAGACACCATCGTGAAATTCATGCTGTTTTATCTGCCATCCGTTGGCACCAACGCCCAGATCAAAAAGGGCATGATCGGCCAGAACACCCAGGCCTATCAAAACATGTTGTGGCAGCTTTCGGCACAGGTCAAAGCCGCCGATACGATGGGGTTCTGGGGCGCGGCGTTTACCGAGCATCATTTTCATATTGAAGGCTTTGAGGTTTCCAATAACCCAAACCTGCTGGCGCTCTATATCGGCATGCAGACGCAGCATCTGCGCGTCGGGCAGATGGCGAATGTGTTGCCGTTCCATAATCCGCTGCGCCTGGCCGAAGATATCGCCATGCTGGATCAGATGATGCGCGGGCGCAGCTTTACTGGCATTGCGCGCGGTTATCAACGCCGCTGGGCCGACACGATGGGCCAGGTTTATGGCGTGGGTGGCACCATGTCGGATAAATCCGAACGTGATAACAAGAACCGCGCGCTGTTCGAAGACCATTACGCCATTATGAAAAAAGCCTGGCAGGGCGGCACCTTCACCCATAAGTCAGAGCATTGGACGATCCCGCCAGATGGCCTTGAGTTCAATCATTCTGCGATCCGTGATTATGGCAAAGGACTGGGTGCGGATGGGCTGATCAAGGAATTGGGCACCGCGCCGCAATGTTATCAAAAACCGCACCCTCAGATTTTTCAGCCATTTTCGTTCAGCCAGAGCACGTTTGAATTTTGCGCACGCGAAAGCATTGTGCCGATCGCGATTGCCACCGATGATACGGTGCTGGATGAACTGCTGACTGCCTATCAGGAAACCGGATCAAAGGCAGGCCGCACCCTCAAAAAGGGTCAGGGTGTGGGCATTTTCCGCGATTGCCTGGTTGGCCGCGACGGCAATGAAATGCGCCATTACGCGCGTGAGGCCAATGGCTTTGTGTGGACCAACTGGTTTGAACCGATCGGCTTCAACGAAGCCTTCCGCAAAAAAGGTCAGACCGGCGAAATCAAAGGCGGCGTCGACGCGCTATTCGAAAGCGGCTTTGAATTTGTCGGCACAGCAGACGAAGTAAACCGCCAGATCGAACATATGGTCAAATTCCAGGATCCGGAATATTTCCTGATGTGGCAATATCCGGGCATGATCCCACACGATGTGCAGATGCGTTCGCTGGAAATCTGGGCGAACGAAATTCTGCCGAACTGGATGTAATCAATAACCAAAAACAGGGAGACGACAATGGCGGGACGGGTAGAGGGCAAGATTGCGTTTATTACAGGCGGCGGTTCAGGCATGGGGCGCGAACATGCGCGTCTGATGGCCGAAGAAGGCGCGAGCGTCATTGTTTCTGACGTGAACGAGGAAGGCGGCCGTGAAACGGTTTCCATGATCAACGGCAAGGGCGGACAGGGCCTGTTCATCAATTTCGATGTGGCCTCTGAGGCGGCATGGCAGGCGGCGGTCAATCAGGCCGTATCGACATTCGGGCGCGTCGATATTCTGGTCAACAATGCCGGGATCTTCATGATGAAGATGATGGCCGACACCACAGAAGCAGATCTTGACCGCATGCTGAACATCAATGTCAAAGGCGTATTCTATGGCTGCAAGCATATTCTGCCCGCGATGCAAAAGGCGGGCGGCGGATCAATTATCAATATCTCCTCTATCTATGGGGTGATCGGCGCGCCTGCGGCCTCGGCTTATCAGGCGTCAAAAGGCGCGGTGCGCATTCTGACCAAATCCGTGGCGGTGGAATATGCGCCGTTTAACATTCGCGCCAATTCCATTCATCCCGGCGTCATCCGTACACCGATGACCAAGGATCTGATGGCGACGGCGGATTCCGAAAAGGCGATTTTGGCGTCCACCATTCTGCGCCGCGCAGCGGAACCACGCGAAGTAGCCTATCCGGTATTATTCCTGGCGTCGTCTGAATCAAGCTATATCACTGGCGCCGAAATCATGGTCGATGGCGGGTATACGACTGTATAAAAAAACAATCATCAGCAGGGAGAAAGAAAATGGCGGGACGTGTAGAAGGTAAAATTGCATTTGTGACGGGTGGCGGTTCGGGCATGGGGCGCGAACATGCGCTGCTGTTGGCCGAACATGGCGCGACCCTTATCGTTTCTGACGTCAATGAGGCGGGCGGGCGCGAAACAGTGTCCATGATCAATGGCAAGGGCGGGCAGGGCCTGTTCATCAAATTTGACGTGGCGAAAGAAGCGGAATGGAAGGCGGCCGTGGATCAGGCCATGACCTCGTTTGGCCGGGTGGATATTCTGGTGAATAATGCCGGTATCCTGATCATGAAAACCACCCAGGACACCAGCAGTGAAGAGCTGGACCGCATGCTGGACATCAATGTCAAAGGCGTGTTCTATGGCTGCAAGCATATTCTGCCTGCGATGCAAAAGGCGGGCGGCGGATCGATCGTCAATATTTCATCCATCGCCGGTATTATCGGCATGGCGGGGGCTGCGGCCTATCAGGCGGCCAAGGGCGCAGTGCGTATCCTGACGAAATCCGTGGCGGTGGAATATGCGCCGTTTAACATTCGCGCCAATTCCATTCATCCGGGTGTCATCCGTACACCGATGACCCAGGATTTTCTGGTGAACGAAAAAACCGAGAAAGCCTTTCTCGGCACCACCATCCTGAAGCGCCCTGCGGAACCGCGCGAAGTTTCTTATCCTGTGCTGTTCCTGGCATCGTCGGAATCAAGCTACATCACCGGCGCGGAAATCGTCGTTGATGGCGGCTATACAACGATGTGATGGCGGGTTCACTTATCGTCGCTGCCTTGGAATTCAGATAATTCGCTAACAGAATTATGGTTTTAATCAGCCAAAATAAAGCTGTCACCCCGGAAGTGTTCCGGGGTGACACTCCGTTTTAAGTCTTCGAACCTTCAATAGCCCATGTTTTCTGGCGGCGAATTACATCTTTGTTGCAGCAATGACGACGAGGATGGTGTGATTCTGTAAGAACGGAAAACTATCTGGAGAAAGCCTCACTCGCTGTCTTGCAGTAATTTCGTCAGTCCAACTTTGTTCTTGATATCAAGCTTGCTGTATATCGTCGATAGATAGTTGCGCACGGTTGCAGGCGATAGCTCCATGCGCCGCGCAATTTCCTTGAAGCTTAGCCCCTGTGCCGAAAGACGCGCTGTTTTCAGGAGCTGATCACTCAACTGATCGGCCGGACGCCTGGAACGTATCTGCACCAGGCCGATGGTGCGACGCCGGGAAACTGTTGCGGCAATCTGCTTGCCAGTAAATTTTCCGGCTTTTTTCGACGCCAGCATTGTCTGCAACGGGATAGGCAGCTCTGGCCCGCGCCACTCCACCCATTCGCGCTGCAGCATTTCACCAAAGTCTTCTGTCGCATAGCGAAGCTGCCCCGCCGCATCCACTACCGCCACCTCAGGATAGTTCAGATCGCGCGCGGCCCGTCTGGTCCAGGGATCGATCCGGGCGCGGGTTAATGCAGCAACCCAATGCGGCGTCAGCGCCTGTTTCAGCCGCCGCTCCTGTTCGCCAAACGGACGCTCCGGGGCTTTGCGGTATATCGTAATGCCGGTGCTAAGGCCAGTAATCGGGTGGATGAGTATTGTGCCCAACGCCTGGCGGTATCCAAACATATCCAGATACGGCCAATGCTCCTTGGGAAACCATTCGCGCACGTTAACATTGATCGTTACGCCCGGGGCGTCGGCCGTTGGGGGGGCCACCCTGACGTTTGATCTTATTGGCTATGGCGGCATCGATGGGTTCGGAGACAGAATCAGCACCAGCGACGTGTTCGATAGTTTTGGTTTGCGGGTGAATGACCCGGGAATAGACGGCGTGAGTTTTGTCATCATTTTAAATATGGGCGGCTCTTATCCCGGCACCCCTATTCTTTACGATCCTAGTACCAGCACACTGAATCCCTCCTACGTCACCCTTGTGTCGTACACAGACAATGCCCCTGGTGGACCAGGCGGTCTGGCGCAATTCAGCGTCGCCTTTACATTGTTGACCGGCTTCAACGACTTTGCGTTTCAGTTCGGCCTCAATCCCGGCGTTGGCGAAGGCTGGGGTCTGCGTAACGTGATAATCACCGCCGAACTGTTAGCGCCGCAGCCACCGGTCGATCCCACTGCGGTCCCCGAACCCATCACCCTGTCACTGCTCGGTGCGGGACTGGCGGGCATGGGTTTGATGCGGCGGCGGCGGCGCAAATAATAATTTGTACAGCCTCGTGAGCCGCACGGTGACAAAGATGGATATACCTCAATTTTAACACAACAAAATTAAAACGTCTGGAATATCAGGGCTGACTGCGGTAGGCTCACGGCCATAGAGGCAAAACCTTGCAGGAATGGGAGAGGCGCTTGAATTACCAGGCCATAATCACCATTGAATCCGGTAAGCGTGGCGGACGGCCCTGTGTCCGTGGCATGCGTATCACAGTTGGCGACGTGCTCGGCTGGCTTGCCAGCGGCATGTCACACGCACAGATTATCAGCGACTATCCCGAATTGACCGGGGACGATATTCACGCGTGCCTGGCCTATGCCGCCGATCGTGAAAGGCGGTTGTTGACCTCTACGTCATGAAGCTGCTGTTCGATCAGAACCTCAGCTTCAAACTCTGCCGACAACTGGCCGGTCTTTTTCCGGGTTCCAGTCAGGCGCAGCTTGCCGGTCTTGCTGAAGCCAGCGACAGTGCGCTGTGGGAATATGCCGGAGCCAACGGCTTCACACTGGTGTCACTGGATGCTGACTTTGCCGATATGGCGGCGCTGCGTGGCCCACCTCCAAAGGTCATCTGGTTACGCTGTGGCAACCAGCCAACCGCCGCTATTGAGAGCCTGTTGCGCCGCCACGCCGAGGCCATCATCGCGTTCGAGCACGACGAAGCTGTTTGTCTGGAAATTTACTGATTCCTTCCGCGCGCTTATTCCACTCTTAGTGTCTTAGTGTGCGTGGCGCATCATCTATGAAGAAATAAAAATGTCAGACGGCCTGTAAGCCGGGTTCTGTACCTGTTTGCACAGGCGATGACCATTCATCTGCGACGCCTGTTACCAGGCGCCTGGCGCGACCTACCCGGATGGCGGCCCAAAAACATGCCTGCCGCGCGAAGCGGCGCCATCCCTATTTGGTCTTGCTCCCGGTGGGGTTTACCGTGCCGCTGCTGTTACCAGCCGCGCGGTGCGCTCTTACCGCACCCTTTCACCCTTACCTTCTGTACAGAAGGCGGTTTGCTTTCTGTGGCACTTTCCCTGGGGTTGCCCCCGCCGGGCATTACCCGGCACCGTGTTTTCGTGGAGCCCGGACTTTCCTCCCCCGTAAACGGGAGCGGCCATCCAGCCATCTGACAGGGTCATATATCAGGGGCAATGCGGGCAACGTCAAGTCGGGAGTTTCGGCCACACCCCAACCCCCTGTCCGGCCAGCCATTCCCAGTCAAACAATTCACCGGGATCGCGCTTGCGCCCTGGGGCCACGTCGGAATGGCCGAGCACCCGGTCTGGCGGGATCGGATGGCGGGCCAGAATTTCGTGGGCCAGTTCGGCCAGTGCCTGCATCTGTATTTGCGGAAACGCGCGATAACCCCATTCGTGACCCGGATTGACCAGTTCAATGCCGATCGAGCGGCTGTTAATATCGCGCTCACCCGCCCAATAAGAAACTCCCGCATGCCAGGCGCGGTGTGCTTCCGCCACCAACTGATAGACCGTTCCATCTTCATCGATCAGATAATGCGCGCTGACCTGGGCCGCCGGGTCGCACAGCCGCGCCAGCGCATCCTCGCATGAGGCCATGCCGGTATAATGCAGCACCAGCATATTGATGGCGCCCGGCGCGCGGTCATTATAATTGGGCGAAGGGCGCGCAATGATCTGCATGGTTCAGTCCCCGGTGTCGACCAGCGCCTTTTGGCGGCTGGATACAATCGCCACGCCAATCAATGTCATCGCGCCGCCCAGTATAATGCGCGTGGTAATGGTGTCGCCCAACAGCGTCACCCCAAAAACCACACCCCATACCGGCGACAATAAAGTAAGCGGCGCGGTTTGTGTGACCTCATAGCGCTGCAACAGATAATACATGCCCGCATGGCCGATCAGGCTTGTTCCCAGAACCGTGTACAGCACGCCGCCCCATCCGGCCCAGCTTGCGTTGATCATGGCGTCAAGCTGGCCGTCTTCCATCAGCAGCGTGAGGGGCGCCAGCACCGGCCAGCTCAGCAGCGCAATCCAGACTTGCAGTTCAAACACCCCAACACCTTCCAGACGGCGCATATAAATCATCGCGACCGATCCCACCAGCGCCGCCAGAATCACCAGAATCAACCCATTCAGATATTGGAACACCACCGGATCAAAGCCAATGATCATCACGCCGATAAACGAGGTGGAAATACCGGCCCAGCGTTTCCAGTGAACTTTTTCGTTCAGAAAGATGATCGACATGATGGTGGCGAACGGAACGCCCAACTGGCCCGCAATGGCGACGGTTGAGACATCATGGGCAGCGGCCAGCCCCATATAGAAAATGGCGAAATGCACCCCGCCCATGGTCAGCGAGATAATGGCGATGGAACCCATCTGGCCGCGATGCCATTTCAGCCAGGGCAGCAGAATAATGCTGAGCAGCAAAAATCGCAGGCCGGTAAACAGGATCGGCGGCAGCTCAGTCACGCCTGCCTTGCCGGCGACGTAATTGAACCCCCACACCAATGTTATGAACAGGATCAGGGCAAGGTGCGGAGGAGACATGGGCTGGTTTTACGTCATGCCTCGCTGTTTGGCAACCTTGTCATAAGCGTCATTGATGGTGGCGATTTTCGCATTGGCCACCATGACAAATTCTTCCGGCAGGCCTTGCGCGATCAGCAGATCGGGATGATTTTCACGCACCAGACGGCGATAGGTCTGTTTGAGCACAGCGTCTGTCACACTATGCGCAAGACCCAGAATCACATAGGGATCTGCCGCGTCCGCCCCCACATGCCCGGCTTTGATGCGCGTCCAGTCCGCATCGTTAAATCCAAAAATGACCGCCACCGAACGCAGAAACGCCTCTTCCTTGGGATGAAAGATATTATCCGCCTTGGCGATGAAAAACAATCCGTCCAGCAAATCTTCCAGCACGCGTGGCTTGGACCGGAACATGGTGGCGATCTGTTTGGCATATTGCTCATACCCGGCGACATCCTTGCGGGCCAGATCGAAAATCCGCGCCACATTGGCCAGCTCATCCGGCGGCACGTCAAAAACCTGCTTGAATGCATCAACCTCTTCGCGGGAAACATAGCCGTCCGCCTTGGCCATTTTAGCGCCCAGCGCGATAACCCCGATGGTAAAGGCAATCCGGTTGGTATCGCCACGCGGATCAAAAGGATTGGCCGTGCCGGATTTATCGTCACGATCCAGGGCATAATGTCCGGCCACGAGACCCAGCAAGACCCCGAGCGGCCCGCCCAGCGTACCTACCGCCGCCCCAAAAAATTTGCCCCACTTAGACATCGCGATACCTTTCTGCCCTCGCAGTATGGCCAATTTATTATTTGCGCAACATCTTTTGTTTCACAGACAACGGGATCAGGCAGGCGTTTTTAACAGTCTGTCCAGTTTTTCCTTAAATTCGGTGCGACGCGTTTCCGGAATATCAAATTCCACAGCAATGGTTCTTGGCAGGCGGCGAACTACCCGTGCGGGGATTACCCCCAGACCTTCCGTTTCAATGCTGATCAGCAAGCCGGTCCTTGGCACAAGCGAACAACGCAACTGCGCACCACCAACAGAAATATCCAGAAGTTCCGCTGAATAGCTTTCCTGGTTTATCCTTAGCGTCGCGCGCATCGCAATCGCGTCGCGCTTAAATTGACGGCGCTCAGAAACACTTAAACGCACATGGCCGTTAGGGTCCCGTCGTCGCAAGCCTATTCCACCGGCACTGCCCTGATGTGCAGCTCTCATTGTCTTCACTCCCCATTCCATCTTTTGAATAAGGCTAAGGGCCTAATATTAAGATTTTGCTTAGAATTGAATTAGGACCATTGTTAAATGGGAATATTGGCAAAAAAGCGGCGCGATTATGGTGAAAAAAATATTAATCCTGTCAGCGTGCGCACAAATGGAATGTTGCGTTGATAAAAATCAGCGCCATGTTCGCGCCTGCAATTTTTTGCCCCCGCCTAGAGTCTTTCTGTGCTTGATTGAATCGACATCATCTCATCGTCATTGCGAGGAGCGAAGCGACGTGGCAATCCAGAGCCACAAATTCAGGCCTTTGCGTGGGACTCTGGATTGCCACGCTTCGCTCGCAATGACGCCGAAGTGCGTTAACTTAAAACGGACAGACTCTAGTTACCTGAACCCGGCGTGTAATTGAGATTTGACGCAAGCCAGCGTTCCACCTCGCGCACACTCATCGCCTTGCGCGCCGCATAATCTTCGACCTGATCCGGATCGATGCGGCCAACACCAAAATAGCGGCAGTCCGGGTGGCTGAAATAATAGCCGCTGACCGATGCCGCCGGCATCATCGCAAAATTCTCCGTCAGATTGATGCCGGCATTGGCTTCTGCGTGCAGCAGATCAAACAGGGTGCGCTTTTCGGTGTGGTCCGGACAGGCCGGATAGCCGGGGGCGGGGCGAATGCCGCGATAGGCCTCGGCGATAAGCGCGGCATTATCCAGCGCCTCGTCCGGCGCATAACCCCAATAGGTTTTTCGCACCTGAGCATGCAGATGTTCGGCAAAGGCCTCGGCAAAGCGGTCGGCCAGCGCCTTGATCATGATCGAGGAATAATCATCCTGCGCCGTCTGAAAATCCGTCGCAATTTTTTCCACGCCATGTCCTGATGTCACGGCAAAACCGCCAAAATAATCAGCTATACCGGATTCTTTAGGGGCAATGAAGTCTGACAGGGAGAAATTCTCTTTGCCTTCCCCACGGTGCATTTGCTGACGCAGGCAATGAATAATCGTGAGACGTTGCGTGCGCGTATCATCCGTATACAGTTCTATGTCATCACCAATTGAGTTTGCAGGCCAGAAACCAATCACCGCGCGCGGCTGAATCCAGCGCTCCGCAATGATGCGTTTCAGCATGTCCTGCGCGTCATCAAACAGATTTTGCGCCGCCTCACCAACCTTTGCGTCTTGCAAAATCGCCGGATATCTTCCAACCAGTTCCCAGGATTGGAAAAACGGCGTCCAGTCAATGCACGCGGCCAGCTCTGACAAATCATAATCCTCGAAAGTCTTCAGGCCCAGAAATGACGGGCGTGGCGGCGTATAGCCCGGCCACTTCAGCGCAACACGGTTCGTCCGCGCCTCAGCCAGTGTTGCGCGTCGCCCCTCGCGCCCGGAACCCCGCGCATGCTTGCTGGCGATTTCCACATATTCCGTGCGCACCGCAGCGATATTGGCGTCGCGCATATCTTCGCTGAGCAGATCGCTGACCACCGACACGGCGCGGGACGCATCCAGCACATAGACCGCCTGACCTTTGAGATAATTTGGGGCGATTTTCACCGCCGTGTGAATTTTACTGGTGGTCGCGCCACCAATCAGCAGTGGAATCGTGAAGCCCTGACGCTCCATTTCAGCGGCGACCGTGCACATTTCATCAAGACTTGGCGTGATCAGGCCGGACAGGCCGATAATGTCGGCCTTTTCCCTGCGCGCGGCATCCAGAATCCGGTCAACCGGAACCATCACGCCAAGATCGACCACATCATAATTGTTACATTGCAGCACCACGCCGACAATATTTTTGCCGATATCATGCACATCGCCTTTTACCGTGGCCATGACGATCTTGCCATTGGCCTTTGCTGCCGTGCCGGAATCCACGCGCTCCTGCTCCATATAGGGCAGCAGATGCGCCACCGCCTGTTTCATCACGCGCGCGCTTTTCACCACCTGGGGCAGAAACATTTTACCGGCGCCAAACAGATCGCCAACCACATTCATGCCGCGCATCAGCGGGCCTTCAATCACATCAAGCGAGCGCGTAGCCTGCTGGCGCGCGGCTTCGGTATCCTCAATGATAAACTCTGTAATGCCCTTGACCAGCGCGTGTTCCAGACGCTTTTCGACGTCGGCTTCACGCCAGGAGAGGTCCGCGCCTTCCTGCCGCACACCGCCACCGGCGCGAAAATTATCGGCAATTTCCAGCAACCGTTCGGTGGCGTCCGGGCGGCGATTAAGAATGACATCCTCAACCCGCTCCAGCAGATCTTTCGGAATATCCTCATACACCATCAACTGTCCGGCATTGACGATGCCCATGTCCAGACCGGCGCGGATCGCATGAAACAGAAACACCGCATGCATCGCCTCGCGCACCGGATTATTGCCACGAAACGAAAACGACACGTTGGAAACACCGCCCGAGGTGCGGCAAAAAGGCAGATCCGCCTTGATACGCCGGACTGCATCGAAAAACTCGACCGCGTAATTATTATGCTCTTCAATCCCCGTCGCCACCGCGAATATATTGGGATCGAAAATAATATCTTCCGCCGGAAACCCGATTTTTTCCGTCAGAAGTTTGTAGGAACGCGCACAGATTTCGAATTTACGGTCCGCCGTATCGGCCTGCCCCTGTTCGTCGAACGCCATGACCACAACGGCGGCGCCATAACGGCGCACCAGTTTTGCCTGATGCAGAAACGGTTCCTCGCCTTCCTTCATGCTGATGGAATTAACGATGGCCTTGCCCTGCACGCATTTCAGGCCCGCTTCGATGATCGGCCATTTTGAGGAATCGATCATTACCGGAACGCGGCTGATATCTGGTTCGGATGCGATCAGATTGAGAAACCGCACCATCGCGGCCTGACTGTCGAGCAGACCTTCGTCCATATTCACGTCGATAATCTGCGCGCCGCTTTCCACCTGTTGGCGCGCAACCGCAAGGGCGGCTTCGTAATCACCGTTCAGGATAAGCTTTTTGAAAGCCGCTGATCCGGTGACATTTGTACGCTCGCCGATATTTACAAATGTTGAAATCATGCGGCGAACTCTGTTACTGCATCCGATGTAACCGGAAAAATAAACGGCTCCAGCCCAGACAAGCGCATGGTTTTAGGCCGTACAGGAATTTTACGCGGCGCAACACCCGCCACCGCCTGTGCAATGGCGCGAATATGCGCGGGTGTCGTGCCGCAACAGCCCCCCGCCAGATTGATCAGGCCCGATCGCGCCCATTCACCGACATGACCCGCCGTCGTTTCCGGCGTTTCATCGTAACCGCCAAAGCCGTTGGGCAGGCCCGCATTGGGATAGGCGCTGACCGCCGTTTCCGCCACGCGCGACAATTCCGCAATATGCGGGCGCATCTGTTCCGCGCCCAGCGCGCAGTTCAACCCAACCGCAAACGGTTCGGCATGGCGCACCGAATACCAGAATGCTTCGGGTGTTTGCCCGGTCAACGTGCGCCCCGATAAATCCGTAATGGTGCCGGAAATCATGATCGGCAGACGAATTCCCATCGCATCAAATGTTTCCTGAACGGCAAAGATCGCCGCCTTGCAGTTCAGTGTATCAAACACCGTTTCGATCAGAATAAAATCTGCGCCGCCATCGATCAACGCCGCCGTTGCCTGACCATAGGCGCTGCGCAGTTCATCGAAATGAATATTGCGAAAGCCCGGATCGTTTACATCCGGCGAAATGCTGGCCGTACGATTGGTGGGGCCCAACGCACCCGCAACCCAGCGCATTTTATCGGGCGTACGCGCGGTAAATTCATCCGCCACCTTGCGCGCCAGCCGCGCGCTTTCGTAATTCAGCTCCGAAACAATTTCCGTCAACCCGTAATCGGCCTGCGCCACCACGGTGCCACTGAACGTATTAGTCAGCAGAATATCCGCACCCGCATCCAGATATTGCGCGTGAATACCACCAATAATCTGTGGCTGGGTAAGCGTCAGCAAATCCCCATTGCCACGCACATCGTGATTGTGCCCGGCAAAGCGCGTGCCGCGAAAATCCGCCTCGGTCAGCGAATGGGTCTGGATCATGGTGCCCATCCCGCCATCAATCACCAAAATCCGTTCACTGAGGGATTTTTTCAGATTTTCAATGCGCGTGTTTCTTTCGTCCGTCATTTCAGCTTGCTCCCTTCAACCGGCGTCGCGCGCAACCCAAGTATGTGACACAGTGCATAGGTCAGATCAGCGCGGTTTAATGTATAAAAATGAAAATCCTGTATGCCATTGGTGCGCAGTCGCACGCATTGCTCGGCCGCCGCCACAATGGCTACCAGCTTGCGGGTTTCGGCTTCGTCATCCAGTCCTTCGAACAATTTCGCCAGCCAGACCGGCACGCTGGCCCCATTCATCACCGCCATGCGTTGTGCGCCATTGAAATTCGTCACCGGCATGATGCCGGGAATAAGCGGCACGGTTATACCCGCCGCAACGGCGCGATCGCGAAACCGCAGGAAGCAATCCGTATCAAAGAAAAATTGTGTTATCGCGCGCGTGGCGCCCGCATCAATCTTACGCTTGAGATTATCCATATCCGCCACAAGATCAGGGCTGTCCACATGCCCTTCGGGATAGGCGGCTACACTGATTTCAAAATCACCAATCTTGCGGATGCCCGCCACCAGATCAGACGCATAGGCATAGCCCCCCGGGTGCGGGATATATTTGCTTTGCCCTTCCGCCGGATCGCCGCGCAGCGCGACAATGTGACGGATGCCCGCATTCCAGTAATCACGCACCACGTCGTCCACTTCCTCACGCGTCGCACCGACACAGGTCAGATGCGCCGCAGGGGTCAACGAGGTTTCATCGCGAATGCGCTTTACCGTGTCATGGGTGCGCTGGCGCGTACTGCCCCCCGCGCCATAGGTCACGGAAACGAATTGCGGCTGAAACGGCGCAAGCCGGTGAATGGATCGCCACAGGGTTTCTTCCATCTCCGGCGTTTTGGGTGGAAAAAATTCAAACGACACCCGGATTGAACCCGCCTGAACGGCAGGATCACCGCCAAGAATAAGCGATGCAGCGGATTTTTCTTTTGGCGATGTCATCGTAAATTTTCTCCGGTTTCCACAATACTCCTGCGCGCAGGCAATGGGCGTTCAGGATTCTGCGCGAGCCAGATTGAGACGGTCAGCCCCTGCGATGAAACAGGCGGCAGATGTCGCACTTCAACCAGACTCAATCCTGCTGTCGTACACCATGCCGCCACTTCTTTTTCTGAAAAACCCAGACGACGATGCGCATGGTCATCGCGCAACTGCTCGATACCATGCGGCGCAAAATCGACAATCAGTATACGACCATTCGGTTGTAAAACCCTGACGGCCTCGCGTATCGCCGCAGCGGGATTATCCAGATAGTGCAATACCTGATGCACCGTCACCAGATCAACAGAGCGATCCGGCAGCGGAAGATTTTGCACCTCCGCCTGACGCACATGAAAACTATTCAGCCCCGCCCCTTCCAGATTGGCGCGGGCAATCGCCAGCATTTCGCGGTTGCAATCAATACCCGTCGCCTTTTCGGCCAGCCCTTCCAACAGCAGCAGGATACGCCCGGTTCCGGTACCCAGATCAAGCACATGCGACACCGGGCGTGGCCCCAGCATTTCCATTATCGCCGCTTCTACGGCAGCTTCGGAAACATGCAGGGATCGTATCTTGTCCCACTCGGCGGCATTTTTTGAAAAATATTCCGCCGCCAGACGGGTGCGTTCCTGACGCGCCTCATTCAGACGCGAATTATCCAGTAGCAAGATCGCATCGTCTTTAGGCAGCAATCTTGTAATGGCACAGGCCAGACTACCGGATGCGCCGCCATCGACCAGCCGATAAAACACGGACGTGCCTTCAGGCAGCCGCATCACCAACCCGGCGTCGCACAGCAATTTCAGATGGCGGCTGACGCGGGGCTGGCTCTGCCCCAAAATCCGGATCAGCTCCGATACGCTCAGCTCTCCCTGCGCCAGTAGCGAAAGGATGCGTAAACGTGTCGGCTCGCCCGAGGCGCGCAACCCTGCGAGTAACGAATCCAAGCGATATTGCTCCATTTATCAATCCACTGGATTAAATATAAGGATATATTTATATATAAATCAAGCTTATAATAGGCTCAAATCATCGAGCGGCCTTATGCCAGGCTATGCGACTGGTGGCCGCGCAGAACGACAAGATGGACTAAGCATAGAAAGCTGTTACAAAGTTGTAACGAATCTGGCAAACAAGGATCGGGGATGGCGATAAATGGGAATTTCGCAGGTAATCGTGCTTAATCCCCTGCTCAGTCTTTATTTCACGCTCTAATCTTTATTTCACGCTCTAATAAGGACTCGCTAAGGCTTTTCAGTTAGCATAAATACCATCTGCAACTGGGAGATTTTATCCCAGACAGAAGAAATGTTGCTGGGTAGACAGCTGTATAATTTCAGACAGGGAACTGGTTACGTGATTGACCCAAAATTGACAAAGCGCGGCGGCGTCTCGGCTCTCACTGTCGGCATCACGGCCCTTCTGTTGGCAACAACCACACCTGTTATTGCAATGGAAGCTTCGGTCCCGGACACTGCTGATGCTGCCACCAATGTCGAGGTCGGCACAACCGAGGTCAATGACCCGTTTGAGCCGATGAACCGGGCGATTTTTGCGTTCAATCTGGGGTTTGACAAGATCATTTTACGGCCTACGGCAATTGTCTATCGCGCGGTTGTACCCGGTCCGGCACGGGAATCAGCGACCAATTTTCTGGACAATCTCGAAAGCCCGGTAATTTTTCTGAATGATCTGCTACAGGGAAAGCCCAATCGCGCGGGTAATACACTGGCGCGTTTTGGCATCAACACGCTTATTGGATTTTTTGGTTTCTTCGACCCCGCCGAGTCCATGGGAATGGAACGCCACGATGAGGATTTTGCGCAGACCCTGGGCACCTGGGGCATGGGTTCCGGGCCTTATCTGATGCTGCCTTTCCTGGGGCCCCTGCCGCCACGTGATGCGGTTGGTTTTGCGGCGGATATTTTCACCGATCCAATGACCTATATCTTGTGGGACCACCGGACCGCCAATCTGGCGCTATATGGTGTTGATGTTGTAGATCAGCGCCATCAGGTGATTGACGAGTTCGACGAGCTGGAAAAATCATCGGTTGATTATTATGCCGCAATACGTAGCCTGTATACGCAACGCATGAATGATCAGATTCGAGATGGCAAACCGGATTTGGAAAACCTGCCCGATTTTGATAATTAAGTCGGCGACATATCCCCTAACGGATTTTATTTGATGTTTATGCGCTCGAAACTCATCCCGATGATGGCCGCGCTGTTGTTGGCTGCAACGATGCTGTTTAATGGCGCGGTGCAGGCTGCCATCGCCCCGTCTGTGTTTGTTGAAAGCCTGACCTATAGCGCCTTTGAAACATTGCGCGATCCCGCCATAGATGAAAAACAACGTTTTGCCAAATTCCGTACGCTGTTAAGCCAGCATGTTGACATGCAACGTATTGGAAAGTTTGTTCTGGGCGCAAACTGGCGGCGCGCCGATGCCGCTCAACAGAGTGAATATCAAAAACTGTTCAGTGATTATGTCATTTCCGCCTATGCCGGACGGCTAAAGGATTATACCGACGCCACGATCAGGATCAAGGACACGACAGATACCGGCAAGGGCGAATATATTGTCTCAACCCTGGTCCTGCATCCCAAAAATCCTGAGCCGGTAAAAGTCGATTGGCGTCTACGCGATAATGCGGGAGTGCTTCAGGTTCTCGACATGACAATTGAGGGCATCAGCATGGCGCTGACCCAGCGATCCGAATTTACCTCGATCATTCAGCAGAACAATGGCGATATAAACGCCCTGCTGGCGCGCCTGCGCAGTAGCGCAGGAGCAATCAATGCTGGCAAACAGGTCTCAATCACCAAGTAACGCCGCAGCATGCTGCAATATTAATCCGTAAACGGATCATGCACGAGAATTACGTCCTCGCGTTCAGGGCTGGTGGACAGCATCGCCACAGGCGCTTCGATCAGTTCTTCGATACGGCGGATATATTTGACGGCGCTCGCGGGCAACTGCGCCCAGCTTCGCGCACCCTCGGTGCTTTGGCTCCAGCCTTCCATGGTTTCATAGATCGGCTCCACCTTTGCCTGGGCGCCTTGCGTGCCGGGAAGATAGTCGATGATCTTGCCGTCTAGTTTATAACCGACGCACACCTTTAATTCATCCATGCCGTCCAGCACATCCAGCTTGGTCAGCGCGATGCCATTAATACCACCGGTCTTTAGCGCCTGACGCACCATCACCGCATCAAACCAGCCACAGCGGCGCGGCCGCCCGGTAACCGTACCAAATTCCTTGCCACGACTTCCCAGCCCCTTGCCGATTTCATTATCCTGTTCGGTTGGAAACGGCCCTTCGCCGACGCGGGTAGTATAGGCTTTGGTAATACCCAGCACATAATCCAGCGCGCTGGGGCCAATGCCGCTGCCAACGGCTGCCTGACCCGCCGCCGTGTTAGACGAGGTGACAAACGGATAAGTGCCATGATCGACGTCCAGCATGGCCCCCTGCGCGCCTTCGAACAATATGCGTTTGCCCTGGCGGCGCATCTCACCCAGCGTACGCCACACCGGATCGGCATACGGCAAAATCTTCGGTGCAATTTCCAGCAATGACGCGATCAGCGAAGTGCGATCAAATTCAGCCTTTCCCATGCCACGGCGCAGTGCATTGTGATGCGCCAGCAGTGAATCCACGCGCGATTCGATTACCTGACGATCTGAAAGATCGATCACCCGCAAGGCGCGCCGACCAACCTTATCTTCGTAAGCCGGGCCGATGCCGCGCCGCGTGGTACCCAGTTTTGTTCCGCTGTTACTGTCTTCGCGAAATTCATCCAGTTCCCGGTGAATCGGCAGTATCAGCGCGGCGCTTTCCGACAATCGCAGATTTTTCGGTGTGACACTGACCCCCTGCCCGGCCAGCCGCGCAATTTCATCAAGCAGCGCCCACGGATCAACCACCACCCCGTTGCCGATCACCGACAGCTTGGACTGGCGCACAACGCCTGAGGGCAACAGGCTGAGCTTGTACACCTTGCCATCCACCACCAGTGTATGACCGGCATTGTGGCCACCCTGAAAGCGCACGACGACCTCGGCGCGTTCTGACAGCCAGTCTACAATCTTGCCTTTTCCTTCGTCACCCCACTGGGCGCCGACAACCACCACATTCGCCATTTATTTCCTCAAGAAATTTCTCGAACCCGCGCCAAAAAACCGCCCCGGCTGTGTGCAGGGGTGGCAAACCGGGGAACTATATACCAGCGCAGCGCAAAAATCATGCTTATCCGCCCCTGGATTGGTTGATATTTCAACCACCCAGATCTGGCTTCAACATCACCTTGCACTGGTGCGACGGCTTGCGTAAGCCTTCAAAGGCCGCAGGAAAATCTGCAAAACCAACGGTGTCGGTGACCATGGCCTGTGCGTCGATACGATCCGCCGCCATCCAGCCCGCTATCAGATCGAAATCCCGCCTGCGATACGCCAGCACGAATTGCAGGGTGATTTCCTTCATAATACCCATCAGCGGCAATATCGTGTCGGGTTTGGTACACACACCGGCAACGACAATCTTGCCGCCACGCGGGGCCATTTTCATACAATCAGAAATCATGCCCGGCACACCGACGCATTCAAATATTATGTCAGGCGCAGCACCGGTTTTTTTTCTGACTTGCGCCATCACATCTTCGTTCGCGTTCACGCTGTCCGTCGCCCCAAAGCGCGCTGCCATTTTTGCACGGCCATCACTGCGTTCACTGACGATAATATGACGCGCGCCAACAAAGCGCGAAAACAGGGTAACTGCAAGACCAACCGGTCCGGCGCCAATGATGAGCACATTCCCGCCGGGGCGCAGGCCGGACATTTCCACCGCATGATATCCCACTGCCAGCGGTTCAATCAGCGCGCCCTCCAGCAGACTGACGCTATCGGGCAGCAACACCGTATCGCGCGCACCAACCCTGACATATTCCGCATAGGCGCCGGAACTCTGGCCAAGACCGATGGTCGTGACTTTATTGCAGGCATAGGCCTCACCACGCATACAGGGTGGGCAAACACCACAGGTGATCACTGGCATGGCTGCCACTTTCTGGCCCACCTTCCAGCCTTCTGTATTGCGACCTACAGCGGCAATCTCGCCAGAAAATTCATGGCCCATAATGCTACCGCCGGGCAGCAGCAACAGCCCTGCTTCGGTTGAATGTAAATCCGAACCACAAACCCCACAATGCGATACTTTTAATATCAGCTCACCTTCGCCCGGTTCCGGGTCCGGCGCATTGCCAATGGTAAGGGGCTTTCCAGCTTCGTGAAATATTGCTGCGCGCATTGTTAAATCCCCGTCTCGTGACCATTCGGGGGAAAGCCTAGCATTTTTTCTCAATTTGTGATCGGATAATACCAATCAAAATAAAAACATGGGAGAGCGCGATATGAGCGAAGAAAAACCTGTTCTCGACGGTATCAAGGTGCTGGATTTCGGCAGCTTTGTTGCAGGGCCTGCCGCCGCGACAGTCATGTCGGATTTTGGCGCGGATGTCATAAAGATAGAACAACCGGGAATCGGCGATCTGTACCGCTATCTTCCGCTGGTGTCACAATTGCCCAGTTGCGATCTGAACTATTCCTGGCTGGTGGTGGGGCGCAACAAGCGCAGCCTGGCGCTGGACGTAAAAAAGCCCGGCGCGCGCGCGCCGTTCGAGAAACTGGTCAGGGAATGCGACGTATTCCTGACCAACCTGCCGCCTGCCGTGCTGGAACGGCTGCAAATCCGCTACGAAGATCTGGCCCCGTTAAATCCGCGCCTGATCCACGCCTCATTCACCGGCTATGGCGAACTGGGACCGGAAGCCAGCAATCCCGGCTATGACGCCACCGCCTGGTGGGCGCGTTCCGGCCTGATGGAGCATTCGCGCGCAGATGGTGCGGCGCGCGCCGTCATGCCACCCGCAGCGGGCGATAATTCCACTGCGATGGGGGTGCTTTCAGCCATCATGATGGCGCTGTACCGGCGCGAGCGCACCGGCAAGGGCGGCAAGGTGCATACCTCCCTGCTGGCGCATGGCGTGTGGGCCAATTCGGTCGCCGTGCAGTCGGCGCTATGCGGCGTAAAGATGTTCAATGATCCGGAAAATCCCAAAGTGAATGTCCAGGATCTGGTCAATCATTTCGAATGCCGCGATGGACGCGCCTTTATTATCGCCGTCATGGCGAGCGACCGGGGCTGGCCGACTTTCACCGGCTGTATCGGACGACCCGATCTCGCTGACGATCCGCGCTACGCCACCGCTGCTGAACGCGGCGTGAACATGGTCGCGCTGCTGCAAACGCTGAGCGAAACTTTTGCGCAAAAGGACTGGGCGGAATGGCGTGAAATTCTGCTGTCCAACCGCATTACCGTCAGCCCGATCAACCGGATTGAAGATGTGATCACCGACAGTCAGGTGCTGGCCAATCATATGCTGGTGGATCTGGACCTGCCCGGTGGGCGCACGGTGAAAACCGTGAACAGCCCGATCTGGGTAGAGGGCGCCGCCAAGGTAAAACCTCGCCGCGCGCCCGAGGTTGGCGAGCATACCGAAGAAATCCTGCGCAGCGCGGGCTGCTCGGACGCCGATATTGCCGCCTTGCGAGAGGCTGGCGCGATTTAGATTTAGACCGTTTTTTGATCAAGTCGAATCGCACTTATCCCCCCACCTCTTACCCTTATACCCCCACCCCTAACCCCTCCCCACACGAAGCTGCGCCAAAGCTTCGCTTGGCGAGAGGGGGAGGGGAATCTGGCGCAGAGTTCTGATCTTCTCCCTCCCCCTCGTGGGGCCTGAAGGTGCAGGTACCAATAAGGGCCGGGGTGGGGGGATTGGATCGATGAGATCAGAAAACGGTCTGGCGACGAGGGAAGAGTAATCTCCCCCCGGCCAGACATTCCAATACCTGCAGCGCCATGGCCGTAGTAGCCATGCGCGCTGGCGCCGACTGGTGGCGCTGTTAAAACAGGACACTATGGGGGTCGCGCCGAGCGCAAATAAGACCTGTCAGCCCCAACACAATCCTGCGACGTCAACATAGGCTTCCTGTGTCAGGGATGGCCTGTCATGCAGCATGAAATCACCTCAGATTTTTTCTAATAGTCATTATTGTTAATGTTTTATTAAAAACAATAAATCTAAAGATTATTCAGTAATGTAAACTTATAACGAAAAAGTTGAAAAAGTATAATTACCTGCCTAGCCTAATAAGACCCGGCGATTAAAGTGCAAATAAACACATATTCTTGGTCCGGGAGTAGTAGGGCGTAATAGACGGGGGTCTGACGCAAATGGGGCAAATTTCAGTCGTTAACTATGCGGTTGCAGTCGCCGCAACAATATTGCCTTCCCCCTTATCAAAGCGCTTTTCGTCCGTCATTGAACCTGGGGCCGCTGGACCCGGGTTTTATCTGAAAATGTCCAGCAAGGAAATTTGACGGTGAATGTCAAAACAGGGTTTGCAAGCAAAAATGATCTTTCTTTGATCGCGTGCCTTGCAGACGCGGGGTGGGGGTTCCACACCGCTTCTAGCGTAGCGCCGTTATTGGCGGCGCCATGCCTCAATATCTCTGGACGGTTCGCGGCATTGCCCCGAACCGTCCACTTTTTTATTGCGGCGGCTCCTGTGACGCTTTCCGTTCATCACGCAAACACCAACGACAACGATAAAAACAACAAAAAACCTGATCACCATGGAGGCATGCATGTCCAATACCAGGAATCCACACACATCAGATAGCGTGAAGTCCAGCGCGACACGAAATCTGGCTCTTTCGACCACCGCACTAGCTGTGGTGATATTTGCTTCACCAGCGCTGGCCATTGATTACAGCTTTGGTGAGGTGAGCGGCTCAATCGACACTTTTGTCTCGGCGGGCGCCTCGATGCGCACCAGCGCCCGGGATTGCCGCAATCTTGGTTTCCCCAGTGGCGGTTGCAAGATCTATGACGCTTCAGGCCTGGAAAAGGGCGCAGGCGTCAATAGCGATGACGGCAATCTGAACTATGGCCAGTGGGACATATTCTCCGGCGCCATGAAGGCGACCTCGGAAGTGGGCGCGACCTGGCGCAATTTCAACGCCTTTGTGCGCGGCACGGCTTTCGTCGATCCCATCGTGGACAACACCGACTTCCGCGATCTTAACAGCGCGGCGCGCAGCGAAGTATCGCAGAACGCCAAACTGCTCGACTATTTCGTTGGCGGCAGCTTTGATGTTGGCGGCCTGCCGCTGGAACTGCGCGGCGGCAACCAGGTGATCAGCTGGGGTGAAAGCACCTTCATCCAGAACGGCATCAATGTGATCAACCCGGTTGACATATCCGCAGTCCGCAAGCCGGGTTCCGAAGTGAAGGAATTCTTCACTCCGATTCTGGCGGCCAAGGCGGCGCTGGGCCTGCCCAACAATTTCAGCGTTGAGGGCTTCTATCAGTTCAAGGCCGACAATATCGTGCCCGATCCGTCGGGCACCTATTTCAGCGGCGCGGACATTGTCGGGCGCGGCTCGCAGCCGATTCGCTCCGGCGTTTCCGACATCGGCGATGATGAACGGTTCAATCCGTTCCAGATCATTGACGGTCTCGACACCGACATCACTTATGAAAGCCGGTTGGGCGTCAACGTGCCTTCGGTTTCTATTGAGCGGGCCAATGACAAGAACGCCGATGATGGCGGCGAGTTCGGCTTTGCGCTGCGTTATTTCAATGAGGAACTGAACAACGGTACCGAGTTTGGCCTGTTTTTCATCAACTATCATTCGCGGTTGCCAATCGTGACCACCAACATGGCCGATCAGGCGAAAGGCTACTCCATTGCTACCGGCACCAACTTCTCGGCAGCCTCGCGGGTAAACAACGCGCTCACCCAGAAAAATGGTGTCGCCCCGGCGACGGCACTGGAACAACTGCCCTTCAACAATTTCGGCACCGGCCCGGTTAGTGGCACGGGACCCAACAGATTACCCGGCAATGTGATTGAAAGTGCGCAGATGCTGTGCAACGCTCTGGCGGGCCTCGGCGCGCCACTGGCTGCACAGGGTCTTGGAACTGCGACACCGGGGGCCCCGCTGGGGTCACTGGGATCGGTTAATTTCAACACGCCGGGCGGCACCACCAATTGTAACTCTATCGCCCTGCTGCGCACCGGTGCTGCCGATCTGGAACGTAACTTTGCCGCCCTGGCCGCCAACGGTCAGAACTTTCGTCTGGAATATCCTGAAGACATCAAGCTGGTTGGCGCCAGCATGAGCACGACGCTGGGATCGCTCGCTTTCCAGGCCGAGGCGACCTATCGTCACGATCAGCCGATGAGCTATGTCGGTTCCGAGGTCAGCGCGCTCAGCAACGATCTCGCTGGGCTGACTGCGTTCAATACCGGCGCGCGGATGCCGGTCGGCACCGGACCGGGACAGGCCCCGGCGGGCAGCCTGGCAACCACCTACAATCACGCGCCCACCCGTTTTGGTCTGGTCAATTCGCGCGCCAACAACCAGTCGGCGGCGGGCAGCGGAAGGCCGGGAGACAATTTATACACCTTCGCCGAAGCTGTGGCGATTGCACAAAACGCCATTGAAGCCGATGGTACGGACCGTATCCCCGGCACCCTCGCCACCCCTGGTTTGACACTCACGCCAGGTCTGATCGCGGCGGCGGATAAAGCCAGAGCCGGTACACTGACGGTGGCGGACCTTCCCGGCGCCTTCTTTGTCGGCGGTGTAAACACCGGTCCCACCGCAGTGCTCGCAGGTACTGGCGGCACTGTTGCTGGCCCGGTTGGCGGCGCGGGTTCGCTGCTTGGCCTGGGGGGATCTACCGCAAGCACTGTCACCCCCGGATCAATCGTGTTCCCGGCGGGTACGGCGGCAAGCCTGGTCGCCACCTCCAATCTCAAGGGCTTTATCGCGCTTGATGTGGAGCAATTGGCCGCAGTTCCCGCCCTTGCTGGCGGGCAGACCCTGGCGTCAAATGTCCCCAATGGCCGCGCCGCCGACGTACAGGTGGCCCGCCATGCGGATAGTGGCGTGGACGGACAGGCGCTGATCCCGATCACCCCGCAAACCCGCTCGTCACAGTTGACGGCGGCCAATGTGCGGCGCGACGGGTACATCGAAATCCCGCGCGAAGACGTGTTCACCGCGCAGGCGACGATCACCTCTGTACTGTTCGGCTCCAACCCGCTCGTGCAGTTCGCCAGTGCGGATGGCGGCGCGATGGTGACGGAAGTCGGCACGGTCTGGGCGCCAGGCATCTCGACCAGCTCTGCCATCGCCTCCAGCGGCAGCGAAGGGTTGCTCAACCCGATTGCGGCCGCGACCTACAAGCTGAACGCCGATCTGAAGGGGCCAACCAACTACGCCACCCCGTTCTCGTGGGGCGCGCAGGGCATCGTCAACATGACCTATAACCGGGTGTTCGGCAGCCCGGTCAATCTGGTGCCACAGATTGCCTGGCGCTGGGATCTGGGCGGGCGCACACCTTCGCCACTCGGCAACTATATGGCCGAACGCAAGGCGATTGGCCTGTCACTGGCGGCGAACTATCAGTCGCGCTGGACGGGGTCCATGAGCTGGACCGCCAATTTCGGTCCCGATGCGCCGCTCGATGATCGCGACTTCGCCTCGATCAACATCGCCTATGCTTTCTAAGGGCGAGGTCTGAAAAAAAGCGCCCGGAATGCAGATTTCGGGCGCTTTTTTTGGTTGCGACAGCGCCTTATCCGGTCAGATTGCACCAAATTTGTGTCATTGCGAGGTGCGAAGCGACGCGGCAATCCACCAAGCCTTCGCCAGAAGGCTACGGCTGGCAAAGGAGCCACAAATGAAGGCCGTGCCGTGTGACTCCTGGATTGCCACGCCTTCGGCTCGCAATGACGAGGCTGATTTTGATTCAGTCAGTTCGGATAGGAGTCTAGCGCCACTGATTCGAAAGTTTTTCAACAAAAACCCAATGGGCGCGCCCCTCAAGGTGGTATTTTTGCCGCAAGGACTTGAAAAATTACGGCTGAATAAAAAAAAACTATACCAATTTTATTAACCAGTTTAGTCTTACTGTGCAGAATAATAATAACTACTCTGATCACGCTGCGCTCCGATCGCTACTTACTCAACTCCTAGGGGGAGGCATAAATGTCAAGCACCACGCGCCTTAAGGTTAACCGCAACGCGACGGGGAACGTACCCGGCACAATATCCCGGTTTCTATTGGTAACAACGGCGTTGACGGGTGTGCTGATTGCAGCCCCGGCGGGTGCCGTTGAATACAAGTTTGGTGAAGTCAGCGGCGCTGTAGACACGATTCTTTCGGCAGGCGCTTCGATGCGGACAAGTGATCGCGATTGCCGGAATATCGGCGGCAACGAAGGCAACGGCAATGGCGGCTGCCAGAAACGCGATGCTAGCGGCCTGCAAGAAGCCTTTGGCGGCACGCAAGGCGATGACGGCAATCTGAATTACGGCCAATGGGATCTGTTTTCCGGTGCCCTGAAGGCGACCACCGAAGTGCAGGCTGGCTGGCGTAATTTCGGCGCCTTTGTACGTGGCACGGCACATGTTGATCCGATTGTCGATAATGTTGATTTCCGCGATCTGGAAAGCCCTCAGCGCAGCGAAGTGTCACAAAACGCCAAGCTGCTGGATTATTTCGTTTCCGGCAGCTTTGATGTCGGCGGCAATCCACTGGAGGTTAAATTCGGCAACCAGGTGATCAGCTGGGGCGAAAGCACCTTCATCCAGAACGGCCTGAGCCAGATCAACCCGATTGACGTGGCTGCCGTACGCAAGCCCGGATCGGAACTGAAAGAATTCTTCACCCCGATTCTGGCGGCGCGCGCCTCGCTTGGCCTGCCGAACAATTTCAGTCTTGATGGTTTCTATCAGTTCAAGAGCGACAATATCGTGCCCGATCCCTCTGGCACCTATTTCAGTTCCGCCGACTTTATCGGTCGTGGCTCACAACCGCTGCGTGGCGGCGTACATGATGCCACCGGTGATGCGCGCTTCAACCCGTTCATGATCGCCAGCGGTCTGGATGTCGATACGGTATGGGAAAGCGCCCAGGCGGTAAACTATCCGGCGGTGTCGATTGAACGCGCCAACGACAAAAACGGCGAAAATGGCGGCGAATTCGGCATTGCGCTGCGCTATTTCGCGTCGGAATTCAATGGGGGCACGGAATTCGGCCTGTTCTTCATGCGGCTGCATTCACGCCTGCCAATTGTCGAACTTTCAACCTCTATCCCCAGCCAGGCGAAAGACAATGTGACGGCACTGGCCGCAGTTCCTGGTGAGGTTGGCGGTCTCGCGGGTGTTATAGGCGTGACCGGCGCGGCCGGTCCTGGCGTACCGCCGGGCCTGGCGGGCCCCGCCGCGCGCAATGCATTCGAAGTCGCGCAAACCCTGTGTAATGTGTTTGCGGCGGGCACCGCGGCAGGCAGCGCAGCGCATGGGCTGGCGTTTAACGGCGTCGGCTCCGCGAATACGCCCTTCTCGATTACGGGTGCCCTGTCCGGCAATCCGCTGGCTGACGCCCCTGCGAATATCGGCAAGGTGCAATTGGCGCTTCCCGGCGGTTATACGAACTGTAACAATATGTCGACACTGTTTAATCGCAACTCAGTGTCAATAGAACGCGTGACAGGGGCGCTGCTCGCCAACACCCAGACTTTCCGCCTCGAATATCCGGAGGATATCGAGGTGATTGGCCTCAGCGTCAGCACCACGGTCAGCGGCATTGCCATACAGGCCGAAGCCACCTATCGCCACGATCAGCCGTTCAACTATGCCTTCAATGAAATGGCGGCACTGGCCAACGATCTGGATGGTCAGACCCGGCTCCGCACCCGCGCGCCACAGGTTGCTGGCCCAACCCAGTTTGGTTTCCCTGTCGGCACACCTCAGGTGATCGCCGGTGGCGGTGCCGGTCCGGGTGGGACCAACATTCTGGATGCCGGCGTGGTTGGCTTTGAGCCGACGACCCTGATCGCCTATAACCAGGTGGCTGCGCGCACCGGCGAAACAACTTTTGCCGATGCCGCTGCGGAACAGGAACGCAGACTGGGTCTGGCGCCCGGCACGATTAATCGTGGCACGCCTCCCATCCCCGGACTGCCTATTCTGCCCGGTGGTGCGCCCAGACAGATTCCATCGTCATTGGCTGATGCCGCTGCACGTGGCACACTGACTGCCGCGCAGGTGCTTTCTATCCTGCCCGCAACAGGGGCTGACCTTGCCCAGCAAGGCATTCCCTTCCTGGATTCCGCTGCGCGTGCAGCGCAGGTGGCGGCTACTGCCAATTTAACCGGATTTATTCCGGTAGATTCGCTTCCCAGCAACGCCCGGACCCTTACTCCTGCGGGCACTCCGCTTGCTGGTGGCAACGGACCAGCGCCTGCCTCGGCGATTGTCTCTGGCAGCCCAACCGATCTGGCCTTTAGCCGGGTTGTCAGTGGTGTCCCCACGCCGCAAACCCGTTCCTCGGCCTTGACGGCCGCAGATGTTGGCCGTGATGGTTTCATCAAGCCAGCGTTTGAGGATGTGTTCACCGCACAAACCACGCTGACCTCGCTGCTGTTCGCCTCCAACCCGATAGTGGAGTTTGCTGCTGCGGATGGTGGTGTGCTGGTAACAGAAATCGGTATGGTCATGGTGCCCGGCATTTCCTCTGCCAGCGGGATCGCGGGCGGCAACACACGCGGCCTTTCAAACAGTCTGGCTTCTCAAACCTACCTGCTTAACCCAAGCATGGAGCTCGGCAGCGGCTACGCAACCAAGTTCTCCTGGGGCATGCAGGGGCTGGCCATTCTAAACTATAACCGCGCTTTCGGCTCCCCCATTAACCTGAGCCCGAGTGTAGCGTGGAAATGGGATATGGGCGGCAATACGCCTGCCACTTTCGGCAACTATCAGGCGGAACGCAAGGCCATCACCATTGGCGTCAGCGGCACCTATCTGGCCAACTGGGCAGCGTCTGTAAGCTGGACCTCAAACTTCGGTCCCGATGCACCGCTGAACGATCGTGACTTCGCTTCCGCCACGATTTCCTACGCATTCTGATCTACCAATAGAAAAAGGCCCGGAGCAAATTGCTCCGGGCCTTTTTTTTGCGCCGGTTCTGATCAATTTATGATCGGATTGAAGCAGGCAGACCCCCTCCCAACCTCCCCCTTGCCGGGGGGAGGAGACTCTTGCCGTAAAGGGTTCCCTCCCCTTGCATAGGGGAGGGTTAGGGCTTTCATTTTTTGACGGAAGCGACCCGCTCTGGCGTCATTGCGAGGAGCGAAGCGACGTGGCAATCCACCAAGCCTTCGCAAGAAGGCTACGGCTGGCAAAGGAGTCACAAACACAGGCCTTTACGTGAGACTCTGGATCGCCACGCTCTCGCCACGCAGGCGCTGGCGCAGCGGGTCGCTCGCGATGACGCCGCAATATAAGCGTGTGATTCCGTCTAAACAGTAGCCGCCTTAGGGAGGCGATTATCGATATTCAGGAAAGCCCCGCGTGTATCAGCATGATCACGAATTGCTCTATGCTGGAATCTGGGTCATATCCCGTACCGGACGCGCGGCCAGCAGCGCCTTTGGATCATAGGCCACACCACCACGATACACCGTGCGCAGCGCACGCAGGTCACGCACATCTTTGGAAGGATCCTTGTCCAGCACCAGCAGGTCCGCAAAATATCCGGGCTTGACCTTGCCCAGCTCATGCTCCTTGCGCACAGCCCGCGCGGCCCCGACCGTCACCGCCTTCAGCGCCGCCATACTGCCCATCGCCTGCTCCAGCAGTTCAACCTCCCGCAGTAATGCAAAACCCGGCGGGGGATAATTCAGCCCGCCGCAATCGGTGCCGCCGACCACGACGCCGCCCGCCTCGTGCAATATGCGCACCGCGTCCAACTGCTTGTCCAGCGCCTTGCGGCCCTCGCCCGGCGCCCAATAGCCCGGATGAATATCCCATTCAATCCCGGCCTTGACCTTTTTATTTTGCGCCGCCTGACGCGCCAGGCAATGCGGTGGAATATAGGCGCGGTCCGGATCGGCCAGCGCCCCTTCCAGCCCGGTATAGGCCGTCCATAACAGATCAAGGGTCGTGCCCATCTTGACCTGCTTGTCCACCATCGCGCCAAAAAACGCCTGGGCGTTTGGCGCCTTGAGGTTGATTTCCTCCCAGCCCTTGAGGGTATGGGTCCAGAAGCTGCGATTGCTCATTGACGCGCCCGGGGCAAGTCGCATTTCTAGCGAACAAATGTCCTGATAGGGCGAAATCCAGATATGTTCCAGCCCATCAATACCGTATTCAATCGCCTGCATTGCCGAGGTATAGCCAAGATGACCAGTGATCGGCACCCGCTTGTCAACAGCGCGGATCACCGCCTTTGCCGTATCCGGCTGCATGGTGAAATAGATTTTAATGCCATCGACACCCGAATCCAGCAGGTGCGCGATCTTTGCCGGTGCCGCCGCAGGGTTTGGAATATTATCCAGCATCTCTGTCAACGCGCCGCCTTCAAAGCTGTGCGCTTCCCCATCCAGCAATGGCCCGCAAACGAAAAGACGCGGCCCCACCACTTCGCCGGAATTCACCTGGGCACGCAGGCGCAACACCTTGTCCAGCTTGCCCCCCACATCGCGCGCGGTGGTAACCCCCGCCGCAAGGAACAGGGTCAGATCCGTACGATCAATAAAGGTTGAATGCACATGCGTGTCAATCAGACCGGCCATCACGGTTTTGCCAGAACAGTCGACAATCTCCGCGCCCGCCGCCGCCGGGCCATCGCCATCGATAACCGATGCGATGCGCCCGTCCTTCATCACGATAGACACACGATCACGCGGCTGATCCGTCACACCATCAATCAGCCTTGCGTTGCGAAGTACGATTTCACTGGTCATCACATTTCCCTCCCTGTTGAAAACCATTGCCGCGCCGCCTTTGCCCAGTGGTCGCATCGCATGCCAACAGATTACTGTTGAGGCCATCAATAAATCGAGTCAAAAATTGTCCGCCTTATTGGCCACATGCCAATGAACAGCGCCGACAGCATGAAGCTGCACACCAGCACCGGCCCAAGCGGAAGGTCGGTCAGAATGGCCACACTAAAGCCGGACAGCAACCCAATCAGCGCAATGCCATAAGCAGTAGGCAGTTCGCGGCGGCTTCCGGCATGGCGCGCCGCCCCGAGTGCTGGGGCTATCAGGCTTGCGAAAACAACGAAGACTCCGGTCAGTTGCACCGATGAGGTTATGGCGGCAGAGAACAGCAGATAAAACCAGACCCCCTGCCGGGTTTGCGGGCGCAGAAACCACAGCGCAAGAATAACCAGATAAACCGGCGCATGCAGGGCGATTTGCGGCCAGGTAACGAATAGAAGCTGCCCCGATAGCAGTTGTTCAATGGCCTCATCCCCGTGCGGCTGCCCGGTCAGCAGCAGTATGGCCACTGACGCCGCCACGACGAAACTGCACCCGATGATCGCTTCCTGGCGGTCCGGCCAAAAACGCTCCACCAGATGGAAGAACAGCGCCGCCAAAACCGCGCAGGAAAGCGCCGTCCCCTGCACCACCCACCAGGGCGGTTCGCCCCAGAACAGACCGGCAGCAACAGCGCCAAGCCCTGCAATCTGGGCTATCGCCAGATCAATAAAAATAATGCCGCGCCGCAGCACCACAATGCCAAGTGGCGCATGGGTCACTGCGATCATGAGGCCTGCCACGAACGCTGGCCCCACGATCATGGCCATTTCGGCGCTAATCACCGCTGGCACCCTTCAGCAGCGAAATGGTGCGCTCGAACAGGGCGAACAAGTCACCACTTTCCGCATCACCGCCAACGGTAAACGGCAGAACAATGGCGGTGTCTCCGGTTTTCTGCGAAAGCCATTCGCTCGCGTTCGCCGGATCATAGGGTGTACGGACGATCAGGCGCGCCGGACTCAAAGTCAGCTTTTGCAGCATCACTTCCAGATGGGATGCGCTTGGAGGGATGCCTGGTTTGGGCTCCAGTACGCCTGCCTCCTGTATCCCCAGCCACGCCAGAAGATAAGTAAAGGCTTTGTGGTGCACCACAATGGCGGTTCCTTTCAGCCCCGCCGCCTGCTGTTCCCAGCGTTGCGTTGCGTCGCGCCATTTTTGCGAAAAAACATCGAG
Organism: uncultured Alphaproteobacteria bacterium; assembly: GCA_947085295.1. Taxonomy (GTDB): domain Bacteria; phylum Pseudomonadota; class Alphaproteobacteria; order UBA11222; family UBA11222; genus UBA11222. Next base: position 32,319 of record CAMTVX010000087.1, read on the forward strand.
GCGCGCCTGATAGGAACTGGCGTTGGCCGCATCGGCGGATTTGAGCCGCTCTGTCAGTGCGTCCGCCACCAGCGCAATATTGTGCGGGTTCAGATGCACATGCGGATTGCCTTCGGGGTGAATATCGCCTTCTGCGCGGTCGAGCCGCACGGGCTTTTCCAACAATGGAACAAGCTCCGCCGCAAGCAGCAACCCCGCACCGCCCGGCTGGACGCCAGCATTGCCCGCCTTCTGCAACAGGATGGGCAGCCAGCCAACCTCCAGGCTCGCGCCGGTGCAGATTACCAGATCGGCCCGGCGCATGGCGGCGATCAGGCTGGGCTTGGCGCGCACATGATGTGGGTCCTGGCGGGGCGTCGTCGCCGTGAATATTTCCACGTCAGCGCCGCCCAGTTCGCGCGCCAGCGCCGCCCATTCCGGTTCGCAGGCGAACAGATTGAGTTTTGCCTGCGCACCAAGCGGGGCGGCGATCATCAGCCCCAGAAAAACAATGAGAGGAAGAATGCGTTTCATGTCTGCTCCCCCCGCTCAGTATTTATGCGCGCCATGCGCGCCGATGCTCATAATATATTGCAGAAGGATCTGGTCATCCTCCTGCCCCCGCGTCAGTTCCTCATGGTTAAATTGCAGGCGCACTCGGCTGAACTCACTGTTCGTCCAGTCGGCCATCACAGCATGGGCGTCGGGATTATAGCCGCCGGAATCGATCGCGCTGCCTAGCAGGCCAAGCGGAACATCAGGCGTCTTCAGCCTGCTGTAGCGGTACCCAATGCGCCATTGCGGCAGGAATTTGTAGACGCCCTGCGCATACCATCCCCGGGCGTCATCATCGAAAGGCACTGCACCGGTTCCAGCCCCAAAATCCTCATAAGCGCCGTCTTCGCTACGCCAGAAATATTCACCCTGCAGCATCACTTCCTGGGCGCGCGGATTTCCGGTTGGTGCCCATGTGGTACGCAGATCGGCCGCATATAGATTGTTGTCGCCGGTAAAGTTTACGGCATCCTCATTCCCGGCGCGCCCGCCCGCATCGCCGGACAGCGCGTAACCGCCAAGCCGCCAGCTTTGATTTTCACCAATGTCGCCGCCGATCCGGGCAAAGGCGGACCAGGCGTCGAAGCCGCCGCCGCTTGAACCGCCAAACGGATAATCATCCCCGCGAAAGAAGCCGCCGCCGAACTCCGAATAGAAATCCGTGGGCAGCACGTAAGAAACCTCCACCCCATCATCATTGAACGCACTGTTCAGAAAAACCCGGTAAGGCAATGACCGGTCCGCGAAATCATCCGTATGCGCATGATGCTCGTTCAGATATCCAAGCGTCCAAAGCGCGCGCCCGGCCTTTACATTCATGCCCTTGGGCAGCCCCATGCCGGGCAAAGTCTGGACATAGGCTTCTTCCAGTTCGATCTTGTCCTCGCCCCCTTCGCGGACGATA
>CAMTVX010000088.1:0-40468 GCA_947085295.1 uncultured Alphaproteobacteria bacterium
GCCGCCCAAAAGGGAACATTTCGATGATGAGCGCATCAGGCGCATAGTCCGTAAACGCCTGTAATAATACCGTTTTGCGCTGTTCGCGCCAGGTGTCATCAATGGGCTTGCCTGTGTGATCCAGCAGACCGGAAAATTCCACATCGGCCGCACGCACGGGTGTTAGCTGGATCATATTGGCCCCATGCGTATCGCCATTGGGATACGGCATGCCGCCGCTGACAAGCGTTACCGCCATCCCGGCATCCTGCATGTACCGGCTCAGACGCAATGCGCGTTCCAGATGGCCGATGCCCAGCAGATGCTGCACATAAAACATGATCCGTTTACGGATGCGTGTATCAGCCATGCTGCTGCTCGAACGGAATATTCATTTCAACCGGCGCCACCATACCCGTTGCACTTGCATCGAACAGGTGAACCGCATTCCAGTCCAGTTTAATGAGCGGCTTTTCCAGCATATCCCAGTCATAGGCCAATGCGAGCGCCGCACGGATCACGCCCTTGTGGGTAAGTGCGGTTACAGGTCTGCCGGGATTGGCAATATCCCTGAACCAGGATTTCAGCCGCACCTGAACCTCAGCGGGGGATTCACCGCCAGGTGGACGAAAGTGCAAACCGCGCCCTTCATTTTCCTGCATGGCATTGCCGAAACGTGCGCGCAGATCAGGAAGCGTTTCGCCCTGCCATTCGCCCCAATGCATTTCGATCAGCCGTGGTTCTATCGCGAATGCGCCGGGGCCAAGAATGCGGGCCGATTCAACTGCGCGAAGCAGCGGGCTGACATGCCAGCGGCTGCCATGCACAATGGCGGGAACGCGCAGCGCCTGCAATGCGTTGCGTCCCTCCTGGCTAAGCGGCAAATCGGCGCGCCCCTGGATGCGGCCATCATTGTTCCATTGGGTTGCGCCGTGGCGGATGAAGGCAATAAAGGTCATAAAGTTATTTTTTCCGATGCCATAACCGGTCCAAAATACGGCGCGGGTGCAGGCCGGGGCGAACTGCGAGCAATCCGTCATTCAAAATGATGGCGGCCTTTTCCATACTGCGCATGTTGCCAACAAAACGTTTGGCGGTTTCACCCATCTGGCGGCGCGCTTCGGAATCAGAAATCAGGAAATCAATAACGCCCGCAAAGGCGTCTGCATCTCCTTCCGGGGTGAGAAAGCCGGTCTGCCCATCCAGCATGACATCAGGAACGCCGCGCACCTTGCCAGCGACAACCGGCAGGCCGGCTGCCTGGGCTTCCAGCAGCGCCATACCATAGGCTTCGCCCGCTGCGGGCCATACATAGATGTCCGCGTTTGCATAAATGTTCGGCATTTCGATTTTCTGGCGCGTGCCCCTGAAATGCAGCCGGTCCTGCCCTAGCGGCAAGAGTGCGGCCTGCACCTCTGTGCGGGCGTTCCCGTCCCCGACGATTGTCAGGCTCCAGTCCTGGCGCTGCACGCGCGCCAGATAGTCTGCGAGCCTGCGATAGCTTTCCAGCTTGTCACCGGGGCGCATCATGCCAACGGCCAGCAAGCGTACGGGTTGCCCTGGTTGTAAGTCACTGCGCTGGGCTTTTGCATAGGGTCTGGGATCAAGAAATGGCGGCAGGTCGCGATGCTTTTGTTCGGGGCCCAGAATTTTATCAATGCCTTCCGCGTCAATGTTGGTCATTGAAAAAATCATGTCGGCGCTTTTGATCGCCAGTTCCGCGCCTTTGTGCCCGATCGCCCAGGGGCCATCTGCCCGGCTTGGCGCAAACGACGCTTCGGCCAGCACATAGGGAATGCCCAGCGCCCTGGCAACCACAGGCCCGATCCAGTCAGGCGACTTGTAATAGACGTGATAGCTGAACCATACTTCGGGCTGCTGATCTTTTTCGCGCGCCCGATAGCGCTGGATCAGGCGGGCAGCTTCGCGTTCTGCGCCCTGAAGCAGTTTTTCCTGTAGCGCCGGATCGCCAACGCCCTCATATGCGCGAAACGACGAAGCCACTTCCACCTCATGCCCGGCCATGATGCAGGTGTTCATCAGTAGAACCGCCATTTCCCTGTCCCCGGACGGGGTCAGATCATCGGGCGCTTTCATTGGAGCGTAAAAGGCTATGCGCATGCTGGTATGCCACTGTTCACGTTAAATCGATCCGCCAACCCGTCAATGGTATGCTGCATCTGAAAGTGATTTTCCAGCCGGATCCTTCCTTGTCGGCCCATCTCTTTGCGGCGCACCGGATCCCGGATCAGGCTGGTCAGCGCGGCCGCAAAGGCCAGCGCGTCATCTGGCGGGCATAACAGCCCCGTCGCGCCATCTATAATAAACTCGGGAATGGCCGACAACCTGCTGGTGACGCAGGCCAGTTCCTGACTTTGCGCTTCAAGCAGTACATTCGGAATGCCATCACGATCGCCATCCGGCCCCATCCGGCAGGCAAGCGCGAACAGATCGCTCTCGCGCAGGGCGGCAATGATCTCTGTCTGATCAACCGGTCCGCGCCAGATGATATTCTGGTCAATCTTAAGCTGTTTCGCCAGCGCCTTTAGTGTTGCAAGCTCAGGCCCGCCGCCCAGATGTTGCAGACGCCAGTGCAGGTCGCCGGGTAGTAGCGCCAGCGCGCGCAACAAAGTATCAAACCCCTTTTTAACAACCGCGCGGCCGACGCTGATCAGCCGCACTGCGCGCTCATGTGTGCTGCCGTCCCGGTCAGAATGCGCAACAGGGGGCGGAGGAAACCGGCTGAGGTCAAGCCCGTGATAGACCAGTTGCACGGTGCCCGTTCCCTGTTGTGGACCCAGGGCATTGAGATAGTCCGTGCCCGCGCCAGTGCAGCTAACACCCCATGCGCAGTCGGCAAGTTTTTCACGCAATTCCCATGCGGGCGTCGTCCAGATATCCCTGGCATGCGCCGAAAAGCTCCAGGGAAGTCCGCGCATTATTGCCGTGTAGCGCGCGACCGATCCCGGCGTGTGCAGAAAATGCGCATGTATATGCCGGATTTTTCCGTCCATTTCACGGGCCAGCACCAGCGCCTGGGCAAAGCGGCGCACCCGATTGGTCGTCAGATCGCGGCGCAGATCGCGCAGCCAGAAGCGCATTGCACGCGAATAGCCCGGCAACCGCCGCGCCACTATCCAGCCGCGCAGCACCCGCATCAGATCGTCACGCACATATTCCGGCAGATAATTCACCGGCGCAGAAATTTGTGCGTGCATGGCGTGGGTCTTGGCGTCGGTTGGGTGACGCAGGGAAAAAATCATGATCGGCACGCCGCGCTGTTCCAGCGCCAGAATTTCCTGGGCAATGAATGTTTCCGAAAGTCTGGGATAACCTTTTACCACAAATGCGATGGGGCTGGTAGCGCTAGGCATGGCTGCGCATATCCTTTGCGCGGCGTTTCACCTGTCGCGTAATTCTGGTTTCGGGTTTGAGCGAGGCCGCCACAATGTCCGCAACCTTTGAAAGACCATCATTGATTCCGGTGATTGCCGCATACGAGGGCGGCGCCTGCATGGGCAAAGCCAGAAGCGCGTTCAGCATTACTTCGGGATCGCGCTCGCCCGCGCCAGTTTCTTTCGGGTCGCTCAGCATGGTGATCAGCCCCAGACCGCTGGCGCGTTCGGCGCGGATGGTTTGTTCCAGACGCGGTGTGGCGCGTGGCACAATCAGCGCGGGCTTGTCGCGTGCCAATATCTCGCAAAATGTGTTGTAGCCACCCATCGCGACAATGCCAGCCGCGCCCGCTTCGAATTGCTCAATATGGCTGTCGAAAGTCAGCATCGTCACGGTCGGTAATTTTGCCGCACGAAGCGTAAACGCGGCCTGTAAATCCGGGTTCATAAACGGCCCCAGCATGATCAGCGCGGGCAGGGGTGTCGGACCCGAATGCGTGAACCCAAGTTCATATGCGGATAAAACCCAATCAATCAGGCCTTCGCCATCACCACCGCCGCCAGTTGTGACCAGCAGATAAGGATTCTTGGTGATCTCCGGCATGACCATAGCGGCGGGGGCTGACGGCATGCGGGGGCACAGATAGCCTGTATAGGTAATCTTGTCCGCGACCTCATCGGGAATGGTCATGCCATCCAGCGGCGCATAGATATCGCGCATGCCATAAACCCAGATCTCGTCATACAGATCGCGAATTGCGGGAAAGGCTTTTTTACGCCGCCATTCCTCCGCCAGACTTTCAGGATCATCCAGAATATCGCGCAGCCCCAGCACCAGCCGGGCACCCCGCGCCTTTAGCAATGCAAGGGTGCTCTCCACCTCGCCGCGCAATCCCAGCGGCTCCTTGTCGACAATAAACAGATCCGGAGCAAAAATATCTGCCGTATGCTGGATGATGGATTGACGTAACGCCAGCGTTTCAGAAATATCCAGATGCAGATTTAGCGAGGTATATTCGCCATTGCGCAGTTTGATCACACCGGGCACCCGGACAAAATCCACCCGCGCCCGGAAATCAAAGCTGCCGATAATCGGCGAGCCGGACAGGATTAACACCGAAAGCTTGGAATAGTTCTCAACCAACGCATGGGCGATGGCCCGGCAGCGGCGCAAATGGCCCAGGCCAAACGTGTCATGGCTGTAAATTAAAACCCGAGACCCGGATTTGCTTGCCTGCATAGTCCTTATTATGCCCTTGTAGTGCAAGTAGATAGGTAATCTATGGTAAACAAATAGCTTAACGAATCAACTGACTACGCTCTTTATGATTGTGATAGAGCAGCCTTGGTCATTCTACTATGATAGAATTACCCCTTTGATAATGAGTTCGTCTCACGCCATGGACCCCAGTATTTTCAAATATATCTGGCGTTATAGTCGGCATAGCCAGATGGTTGTACTGGCGTTTGTGCTGGGGTCATTGCCGTTTTATTTTCTGATGCTTGATCTGCCCCGCGCGATTGTTAATGGCCCGATTCAGGGCAGGGGTTTTGAGATCGCCGGGGCCACGGCCCGTTTTCTGAATTTTTCCATTCCTATACCCGGCTTTGCGCAGGAACTGTTTGGCGCGGCCCGGTGGACGCTTTTCGAGGGCTATGATCTGGCGCGCGAGCCATATCTGCTGGCGCTAAGCTGTTCGTTGCTGTTGCTGGTGGCCATTAATGGGATTTTCAAACTTCAGATCAACACCCTGAAAGGACGAATGGGCGAACGTGTGCTTCGCCGTCTGCGATATCAGTTGTTTGACCGGATATTGCGCTTTCCCACCGCGCATGTGCGCAAGGTTCGCCAGGCCGAAGTGGCGTCGATGATCAAGGATGAAGTGGAGCCGCTGGGTGGTTTCATCGGCGATGCATTTGTGCAGCCGGCTTTTCTGGGCGGTCAGGCGATCACGGCGCTGATGTTTATTATGATCCAGAGTTTCTGGCTGGGTTTGGTGGCGGGCGTCATTGTGCTGATCCAGGCCTTTATCATCCCCAAACTGCGGCGCACGATACTTGAACTTGGTCGTCAGCGGCAACTGGCGGCACGTCACCTGGCCGGGCGGGTTGGCGAAGTGGTGGAGGGGGCGCTTGAAATTCACGCGCACGACACCTCGCATTATGAACGCGCTGAAATTACAGGCCGTCTGGGGCAGATATTCCGGCTGCGTTTTGAAATTTACCGCCGCAAGTTTCAGGTGAAGTTTCTGAATAATACGCTGGCGCAGATCACGCCCTTTATATTTTATTCCGTCGGCGGATATTTTGCCATCAAGGGCAGCATGGATATAGGCCAGCTTGTGGCGGCGCTCGTGGCCTATAAGGAACTGCCTACCCCGGTCAAGGAACTTATCGACTGGGATCAGCAGCGCCTGGATGTACAGATCAAATATGAAAGCATTGTTTCGCAGTTCAGTCCGGCGGGCATGATTGCGCCAGAATTACAGGATCCGGATCGCTATGAAGATGCGCCCCTGACGGGATTGCTGGCCGCTACACGCATCACACTTGAAGATGATGCAGGGGTGAAACTGCTGGATGGCGTATCCTTTGCGTTTGATGCCCGATCGCATGTGGTGATTACGGGGCCGATTGGCGGCGGGCGGGAATATCTGGGGCTGGTTCTGGCGCGGCTGATATTTCCCAATGGTGGAAAACTTACCATTGGCGGTCGCGACATGGCGTTGTTACCAGAGGCGGTAACCGGGCGGCGCATATCTTATGCAGGCAGTGATTCAATTCTGTTTGCCCGCAGTGTGCGCGAAAATATGCTGTACGGCCTGATGCATCGTCCTCTGACTCCACCGGTTATTCTAAATGAAGATCCAAAGCGCGAGGCGATGGAGCGCAGCGAAATCCGGCGTTCCGGTAATTCTGCGTTTGATCTGCGCGCCGACTGGATTCACTACACCGCTGCCGGGGCGCAGGGGCCTTATGATATCGACAACCAGATTGCGGCTGCGCTTGATACGGTTGCGATGGGCGAGGATGTTTATCAGTTAGGCCTGCGTGGTTCCATCAACGCCGACGAACATAACTTGCTGGCGGAAAATATTTTACAGGCCCGAAATGCGTTGCGTGAATTGCTGCAAGCCCCGGAATATGCGTCACTTGTGGATCTGTTTGATTTAGAGCGATATAATCACAATGCAACATTAAGCGAAAATCTGTTGTTTGGGACGTCTGTTGGCAGCACATTTCATACTTCCAATCTGATCGCCAACGAATATTTTCAAAAGGTTCTGGAAGAAACGGGACTAGTGCCTGAATTACTCCGAATGGGGCTTTCCATTGCCGAAACGATGGTCGAGTTGTTTGCAGATATTGCGCCAGGGCATCCATTTTTCGACCAGTTCAGTTTTATCGCCAGTGATGATTTACCTGATTATCAGGATATTGTTCATCGTGCGGCCAGGTTGAACCTGACCTATCTTCCGGTTTCGGATCAACGGCGGCTTGCTGCATTGACGCTGGATTATAGCGAAGCCCGCCACCGCCTCGGTCTGATGGATGCAGCCTTTGAGCAGCGGGTGTTGACTGCGCGCCATCATTTTGCGTCTGGCCTGCCTGCGCAATATCGTGGGGCGATTGAATTCTATGATACTGAAAAATACAATTCCTCAGCCACACTTCTGGACAATATACTTTTTGGGCGCGTGGTCTATGGGCAGGCAGAGGCGCAGTCGCGTATCGGTGGCTTGATCAGCGAGGTTGTTAGCCAGCTAAATCTGCGCTGGGAAATATTCAAGGTCGGTTTGAACTTCAATGTGGGGGTGCGGGGCAGGTTTTTAAGCAGCACGCAGCGTCAGAAACTGGCGCTTGCAAAAGCGATTTTGAAACGCCCGGATTTGCTTGTGGTTAGTGATGCCATTTCCCTGCTGGACGCAAGAAGCCAACATCAGATTTTGCTTAATATTAGAAACCACTGTCGGGAAAGCGGGCTGATCTGGATTGGAGGCCAACCTGATCTGGTCAAGGATTTTGATCAGATCTTCGTGGTAGAAGATGGAAAGATTGTTGAGCAGGGAAATTTTGATGAGCTGTCATTGAACGGCAAACATCTGCCTCAACTTCTGTCTGTTGGCTAAGGCGATGGCATGGATGAACTGTGAGATGAAACATGCAACTGAATGACGAAGTAGAACTGTTGCGCAAAGTGTCGCTGTTTTCCGGGATCGAACCGGCAAAGCTCAAACTTCTGGCATTTACAAGTTCACGCATGAATTTTGACAAAGGCCAGGACCTGATGCGACAGGGCGAAATAGGCAATGCAGCCTTTCTGATATTAAGCGGTGAGGCGGATATACTTGCCGATGCGGGCGGCGGCCCGGTCAGGTTGGCAACTGTCGGTCGAAATGGCTTTGTCGGTGAAATGGCAATCTTGCGGGATCAGCCGCGCACCGCTACGGTCACGGCCACTACAGATGTTTCTACCCTGATGATCACCAAAGAGAGCTTTTTTCAGCTTATCGAGGACAGTCCGAAAATCGCCATTGAACTGATGCGCATTCTGGCGCAGCGGCTCGAAACAACAACCATTGGCCTGACTGGGGCGCGTGCAAAACTGCGCGCGGCCGGGATCGAGGAATAATTAATATAGTAAAGGTACCAGCATGTCTCAGATCGTCGATCCGGCAACCTTGCCACCGAATATTCAGGCCATACTGCGCAGGCCATCCCCGGCCAGCAAGTATCTTGGACTGGAGTTTCTGGAATGCGATCCGGAAAAAGGTCACATAAAGGTTGCCTATCAAGCCAGTGATCAACTGTGCAATTTGTGGGGCGGTATTCATGGCGGCATGGTCGCGGCAATCATGGATGACGTGCTTGCCCTGGCTTTTGGGCTGACTATTAACTGGGGGCAGATCACCCCGACACTGGAACTGAAAACCACCTTTCTGCAGGCCGCCCGGCCCGGGCGGCTACTGGCCGAGGCATCTATCCTCCGGCGCGGAAAGTCTATCAGCTTTGCCGAAGCTGAATTGCGCTCCCCCGATGGGGAATTGCTTGCAAAGGCCAGCGCAACTGCGAGCATTGTTACACTGAAACCAAAAGATGGTTCCGGGACAAAGGTCTAGCGAGCGCCCTCAATGGATAGCATGGTCATACAAGACCGCCAGTCATCCGATCTCCCCATAATGTGATAAGTGACCAAAATATATGGTTAATGCTATAAATTAATTGCCTATCTGGCATAATAGTACTAGGTTTAGGTTCAAACTGCCAAGAGCATAAATGCTAGGTGTCGGGCGCAAAAATATAATTATGCGCTCATGGGCTCAAAACGATTGGGTCTAAAAATAAAAAAATCTATCGGGTTGGTACTGCAAAAACGCACGACCTAACTTAAGGGTTTATACAATGAATAAGCAGAAAATTACGACTGCGGCGGGGGCCGTGGTGGCAGTCATGTTAGTGAGCTCCAGCGCGATTGCTGCCGGCGACTTGCAGCCGCGCATGCAGTTGTTTATCGAAGACTCGCTCTATGAAGGTGAAAATGCGGATGATCCGGAAACCTGGGCCAAGCTGGGCACCAGCGAGTTCAATCTGTGGGTCGTTGGCAATGTAGGTGGCAAGGGTGTTGTTGGTGGTGGCGCCGATAGCGCTATCCGTGACGTGCGGTTTGTTGCTTCCTTTGATGGGTCATTGTTCCTTGATGGCTATGTTCCACAGCTCTCCTTCACCTCGCTCCAGGATGGCAATACACATGGGTTCGGCGACTTTACGACTGCTGCGGATGTGTATCAGTGTGGGGATCCGTCTCCTCAGCCCTTCGATGGCGATCTGGTGCCGCTGCCAGGGCATGACATGCTCAATGGGGACCGTGTTGCGGTGACGTTCTGCCTGGGTGATTTTACCGAGACGACCACCAAACTTGCCGACTTCGCACCGCCAACAGGATATTCTGATCCCTTCGATGGCACGGACTGGTTCCCCACGCCAAAAGATGGGGCAATGGGTCAGATCAACCTGTATCGCGTAATGGTTTCCGGCCTGCCGGTAGGCGCGCAGGTTCACTTCGATGTGTACGGGTTTACCGACTCTGAGGATCTTGCCTTCGCGCCCTTCTCACATGATGCGCGCTGGGAATAGGTCGCGGGAGGCATTCCAACCCCCGGCACCTTCTCAATGCTCTTTGCAGGGCTGTTGGGACTTGGATGGTTGTCGCGGATCAGGCGCAAGCAACAGGCCTGAGCGCCTGTTGCTATAAACACCCCGTCAGATTTGTCTTCGCCCGGCAATCTGACGGCGTGTATCGTTCTTCCAATAGATATTCTGCTACGCCACTGCAATAGTGAATGCTATTTCAGTGGCGTACTGTTATTTGATTGCCTCCAGATGCAATGGATTCATTCTAGAGTTATTCCTGTTTTGATTGAAGCACCGCCCTTCCGTCGTCATTGCGAGCGAAGCGCGGCAATCCAGAGTCTCACGCACAGGCCTGAGTTTGCGACTCCTTAGCCAGCCGTAGCCTTCTGGCGAAGGCTTGGTGGATTGCCGCGTCGCTACGCTCCTCGCAATGACGACGGGGAGAGTGCCGATTCTGTCAAAACAGGATAGACTCTAAGTGTTAGGTGTATCGCGCTTTGATGAAGGTAATTTCTGGTTAATTTCATTCAGCTACCCTGGGATATCGGTATCGGTTCCGATTTTCTATAATATAGATCGGTGGTAGTTTTGAGGTTCAGGCAATGATCCGGCGAAAATTTCTGACACTGGCGACCGTTCTGGCGATGGGAATGATATTGAGCGCCAGCAGAATTAATGCCGGTGTCATACTTCCCAAAAATCAACAGGTTCCCTCAAATAGTCAACGCCCTGTCAATCCCGAGTTGGATCGCGAATATGGCTCCGGCGATACGCGCACGCGGCGACAAATAGATCCTGCTCTCGGAGATGATGATTTTGATAATGATGGCGTAGAGAATGATGATGATCCCGACGATGACAATGATCAGTTAAACGATGCGGACGACGATGACGACGATAATGACGGCTTAGAAGATGCCCATGATGAAGATGACGATAATGACGGGCTGAAAGATGACGATGATCCAGACGACAATGATACCGATAATGACGGCATCGACGATGATCGTGACACAGACGATGACGGGGATGGTGAGCAGGACGATTATGACGAAGATAGTGACGGGGATGGCGTCGTAAATAGCCTGGATTTTGACGACAATGACAATGATTTCGACAATGACGGGATAAGCAACGATATCGACGAAAATGACGATAATGACACTGATTTTGATAATGATGGCCTGAACGACATCGTCGACGCTGACATCGACAATGACGGCATCGAAAATGGCAGCGATCCGGACGATGACAATGACGGGCTGCTGGATAATTTTGACGATGACGATGACAATGACGGACTACTTGATGTCGAAGATGTGGCCGATCCCGACGATGCGCGCGATGTCGATGACGATAATGACGGCTTCACCGACGAAAGGGATGACGACAACGATAATGACGGCATCGATGATGTCAATGATCCGGATCGTCATGGTAACGCCGATGCGCCATGAGACGGGCGCCCTGGGATATGCCGGTAATGCGGCGCTGACCGGCCCTAAATTTTAAGGCGCATCAAAATCGGCGCATGATCGGAAGGTTGCTGCCAGCCACGCACTTCCTGGGCGACCTTAAAGGATTGTGTGGCTTTTTCCAGGCCAGGCGACACCCAGATATGGTCCAGCCTGCGGCCACGGTTACTTTCCAGCCAGTCGGCGGCGCGATAGCTCCACCAGGTGTAATGCTTTTCTTCCGGCGGGATGAATTGACGCGCCACATCAATCCAGCCATGCGCCGCCTGCACCTTGTTGAGATGGTCTACCTCAACAGGGGTATGGCTAACGACTTTCAGCATCTGTTTGTGTGACCAGACATCATGCTCCAGCGGCGCAACGTTCAGATCACCCACCAGAATTTGATGTTTTGATTTTTGCGGCCAGGTTTCAAACCAGTCGGCCATTTCTTTCAGGAACGCCAGCTTGTGTGCGAATTTATCATTCACTTCCGGGTCGGGTTCATCGCCGCCCGCAGGCACATAAAAATTATGCAGCTCAATATCGCCAGGCAACGTAACCGCGACATGGCGGGAATCGCCCTTTGCGCAAAATTCCCGCGCATGCATCGCCTGAGTGGGCAGGCGCGACACGATTGCGACACCGTGATAGGCTTTTTGTCCATTCAGCGCGATGGAATCATATCCCATCTTGCGGAACATTTTATCCGGGAACTGATCATTGACGACTTTGGTTTCCTGAAGACACAGCACATCAGGCTGATACTCTTCCAGAAACCGCGCCACGGCATCAATGCGCAGACGAACAGAATTTATATTCCAGCTACAAATCGTGATTTGCGACATGCTTCAGGCTGCCGTCGGGAACAGGCCTGCGCGGCTGACCTGTGCAAATGTCGCATGGCCCAGCGCGCCTTCCAGCCATTTCGCCACGCTGATCAGTTTGGTCAAATCAACGCCCGTCTCGATGCCCATGCGATGCAGCATATAGAGCAGGTCTTCGCTGCCAATATTACCCGTGGCCTTGGGTGCGAACGGACAACCCCCAATACCGGCTGTACTGGCGTCCAGTACGCTGATCCCGGCTTCTACCGCTGCATACGCATTTACGATGCCGGTATTGCGCGTATTGTGAAAATGACAGCGCAGCGCCATGCCTGGCGCCGCCGCGCGCGCAGCGGCCACCAGGGTTTTTACGTTAAGCGGTGTCGCCACCCCGATCGTGTCGGCAAGGCCCAATTCCGTGACGCCTGCATCCGCCGCCTGACGGGCAATTTCGGCGACAATGGCCACATCCACCTCGCCTTCGAATGGACAGCCGAACGCGGTGGCGATGGTCAGGCTGCACGGCAGTTTAGCGTCGCGCGCCGCGCGTGCAATGTCGTGCATCGCGGCCAGCGTAACGTCGCGTGGCGCGCCCTGATTGCGCTGGTTAAACGTGTCAGACGCGCACACCACATAATTCACTTCATCCACACCGGCCAGCACGGCGCGATCAAAGCCGCGCGGATTTAACGCCAGCCCGATATAGCTGACCCCGCGCCCGCGCGGCACGCCCGCCATCACCGCCTCGGCCCCGGCCATAGCGGGAACCCGTTTATCATTGACGAAACTGACCGCCTCAATGCGTTTGACACCCGCATCTACCAGCCGGGTGATAAATTCAATGCGGGTATCCACATCCAGAATGGTCGGGTCGTTTTGCAACCCGTCACGCGGGCCGACCTCAACCAGTTGCACCTGTTTCACTTCGCTTTGCATCTCTGCTTTCCTTCGCTGCCCAATGCTCTAATCTATACCCAAACCCTATAGCAACCTGAAAGAAAATTGGGAGAAAACCAGATGACCGATACCCCAGATTATAAATATGTGATCGTTGACACACCGCCCGGCACCGAACATATCCGCCGCATCACCCTGAACCGGCCCGAAGCGCGCAATGCGCTCAGCAACGCCCTGCGCGGGGAATTGTTTGACGCGCTGACCCGCGCCGATCAGGATCGTTCCGTGCGCGTGATGATCATTCGCGGCAGTGAACAGGCGTTCAGCGCGGGCTATGACCTGAAAACCAACGTCACCAAGGGGCAGCCTTATTATACGGCGGGGGGCTTGGCCAACTGGCCGCGCCATGTGCTGGACGGCTGTTTTTATATCTGGGATCTGTCGAAATCGGTGATTGCCCAGGTGTCGGGATACTGTCTGGCGGGCGGCATGGAGCTGGCGCAATCCTGCGATCTGATCTATGTGGCCGATGACGCCAAAATCGGTTATCCGCCGGTGCGTTCCATCAGCCCGCCCGATAACCAGTTTTTCCCCTGGGTAATGGGCATGCGCAAAGGCATGGAAATGATGCTGACCGGCGACAGCATGACCGGCATCGAGGCCGCCGCATGCGGCTTCGCCAATGCATCCGTGCCCGCTTCGGAACTGGAGGCCAAGGTGCTGGAAATGGCGGCCCGCGTCGCCAAGGTGCCGACCGAACTGCAACAGTTCAATAAACGCAGCGTCCACCGCCAGATGGACATTATGGGCATCCGCGCCGCGCTGCGCGCCACCACCGAAATCCAGGCGCTGGCCAGCTTCACCCAGACCTCACAGGACTGGATCAAATCCATCGGCGAAAAAGGCCTGACCACCGCACTCAGCAACCGCGACGCGGATTTCGGCGATTATAGGGAGACGGGGAAGAAGGAGTGAGGGGGGATGCGAATTGAGCGCCCAGAGTATAATTAGGGACAGTATAATTAGGGACAGTATATAGTTTTGGTCCGCATCCCCTACGCGCGTGCGAGGAAAGCAGGCAATAAACTATATACTGTCCCCAATTAAAGCTATAACTCTTATCCCCGCACCGGGATCGCCAGCAGGGCTTTGCCCAGTTCGGCTTCGGCGAGGCGCAATTCATAATCGGTTTGCAAATCCAGCCAGATTTCTGGTCCAGTGCCAAACCAGCGGCCAAGGCGCAGCGCCGTATCCGCCGTGATGGCGCGCCGCCCGTGCAGAATTTGCGTGACCCGGTTCACCGGCACGTCAATGACGCGCGCCAATTGGGATGGGCTGATCCCAAGCTCCGCTAATTCATCGGCCAGAACCTCGCCCGGATGAATGGCTGGCCCTGCCAGTTTCACAGCTGATGTCACGCTGTCCTCCTAATGATAATCAACAATTTCGACATTCGATGGGCCCGTGTCGCCGTCCGGCCATTCAAAACATATCCGCCATTGACTGTTGATGCGGATACTGAATTGGCCTTTGCGATCACCTTTCAATGCTTCCAGCCGGTTGCTTGGCAAAGCGGACAAAGCTCGCAGATGACGGGCAAGATGCAATAACCTCAATCGCTTATGAGCCTGCATCGCAAAGCTTTCAAATGCCCTGACACGAACACCCTCTGCAAAATCGCGTGTTCGCTTATCCTTAAAGCTTTCTATCATCGTGGATGGCATATACTATATTTTACGTCTGACGTCAAACATAAAATATATACATCCCCATGCCGATTGTGCATTGCGGGGTAAACTGCTAGGTTCCCGCCTCGCAAGCTTCGGCGTGGCACGCCGCCCGAATATCCCACCTATAACCGGCAGTATACTTATGAAAATCAACGGCAATGAAATCCGCATCGGCAATGTAATTCAGCATCAGGGGGGCCTGTGGGTGGCGGTCAAAACCAGCCATGTGAAACCCGGCAAGGGTGGGGCGTTTGCCCAGGTGGAACTGAAAAACCTGATTGACGGCACCAAACTCAACGAGCGTTTCCGCTCATCGGAAACCGTCGAACGGGTGCGGCTGGACCAGAAGGATTATCAGTTTCTGTTTGCCGAAGGCGAAACGTTGACATTTATGGATAAGACAAATTTTGAGCAGATCGAAATTGAAAAGGATTTTATCGGCGAACGCGCCGCATTCCTGCAGGACGGCATGGAGGTCATGGTCGAATCTTTCGAGGATCGCCCCATCGGTGTGAAACTGCCGCAGCATGTGACACTGGAAATTGCCGAGACAGAACCCACCGTAAAAGGGCAAACCGCGTCCTCATCCTATAAGCCGTCGATCCTCAGCAATGGTGTGCGTTGCATGGTGCCGCCATTTTGCGGCGTCGGCGACAGGATCATTGTGGATACCGAAGAAGTCACCTATCTGCGCCGCGCCGATTAGTCCGGGTAAGGGATCAATATAACCGATGGTGCATTCACCCACGCTTACAGTAATGATCGGTGCCGCCCGCAAGGCGGCGCGCGCTTTGGTGCGCGATTTTGGCGAGGTGGAGCAGTTACAGGTTTCACAAAAAGGCCCGGCGGATTTTGTCACCAACGCCGATCTGAAAGCCGAAAAAACTTTGATCCATGAATTGCTGCACGCCCGCCCGGACTATGGCGTCATTGCCGAGGAAAGCGGCGTGAAGCACGGCGTCGATACGCGCCATCACTGGATTATCGATCCGCTCGACGGCACGCTGAATTTCATGCACGGCATTCCGCATTTTGCGATTTCTATCGGGCTGGTGCGTGCGGGCGATGTGGTGGCCGGGCTGGTGTATAATCCGGTGTCGGACGATATGTATGTGGCGGAAAAGGGCCAGGGCGCCTATCACAACAGCCGCCGCATGCGCGTATCGGGTCGGCGCGAGATGCGCGAGGCGATGCTGGCGACCGGCATTCCCTATCATGCGCGCCCCGGCCATGACCGGTTTTTGCAGGAAATGGCGGCGCTGATGCCAGAGGTGGCGGGCATTCGACGCCTGGGTTCGGCGGCGCTGGATCTGGCCTTTGTCGCGGCTGGCAAGTTTGATGGGTTCTGGGAAAGTCATCTGAAGCCCTGGGATATTGCGGCAGGCATATTACTGGTGCGTGAGGCGGGCGGCTTTGTCACCGAAATCAATGGCGGCGATAAAATGCTGGAAACCGGTCATGTCCTGGCAGCCAATGATCATTTGCATGGGGCCATTGCCAAACTTTTGCCACCTATTGCTGTATGATACAGTATGGATATGGGGTGAAGTTTTTGGGGATTCGGCCATGCTGGACGCACAACGCACGAAACTGAAACCGGGTATCGCATCGATTGCGGCGCTGCTGCTGGTAAACGCGGTTGCGTTTTCTGCCATCGCTCAGGAAACTGTCTATATTGGCGGGCGCCCAAGTGGGCCGTCAGTCGAGGTTGATCTTTCCGTATTGAACCGGGGGGGAATCCCGGTACGCCGCACACGCCCCGGCCCGCCTGATATCCTGCCGCTGGATCCAGCCAATGCGCCAACATCGCGTGCGACCAGTAGTCTGCGTCTGGCGCCACCACAGGCCATAACGCCCGCCCCGGCACCCGTCCAGGCGCCCATTGCAGCGCCGCCCCCGCCTGCAACGGCTGCGATCACTCCCACGCAATTAACGCCAAAGCCATTAAGCACAGGCCTTACGCCCGCGCCTGCGCCCACGCCGCCCGCTGCGAAAGCGGGCCTGAATGCATCCGCGCCGCCAAAACCCATTGTTCCGGCAAAGGCGGCGACGGTGACCAATGTCGCGCCACCATTGCCTGTTGACGCGCCTCAGCCCCAGGTTGCGGCGACTTTGCCACCAGCGGGTCTTAGCCCCCCTGTCGCATCTGTGGCCCCAACCGAGGGGGTGACGGCGGCGCTGCTGTTTGCGCCCGGCGCGGTTGATCTGACACCAGCGGCCGAGGCGCAGCTTGACGCATTGATCGCGTCGTTGACACAAAAGGAACGGGTGCAGTTAAAAGCCCACGCATCCGGCGGTCCGGAGGATGCCGAGGTTCGGCGTGTCGCACTGAAGCGCGCCCTTGCCGCACGGTCACACCTGCTGGCCAATGGCATGGAAAGCACCCGTATTGATGTGCGCGCGCTAGGCCCCGCCGGGGATGGCGGACCCGATGATCGTCTGGATGTGATCGTGGTGGGACAATGAGCGAACCTCTTTTTGCGGATGGATTGACGGGGCCGGTCATGTCTGGCCAACGCCGGTTCCTGTTGCGCATGGGGGTTTTTCTGGCGCTGGTTACTGGCGTTCTGGTGTTGCTGATTACGACATTAAGCACCGCATTTTTTGCCAACCCCGCGTTGAACAGTCTGATCATCCTTGTACTGATTGCCGGTGTTTTTTACAATTTCCGTCAGGTGTTGCGGCTTGGCCCGGAATGCGACTGGATTGATCATGTGCGCACAACGCATGTCGCGGGCGCGCAGGATGGCAAATTAATCCCGGAACAGTCCGCGCCGGTATTGCTCGCCCCGATGGCGGTGATGCTGGGCGCGCGGTCGGGCAAATTGATGCTGTCGGCCAATACGACGCGAGCGTTGCTCGATTCCATTTTTGCCCGTCTGGATGAGGCGCGCGAAATTTCCCGCTATATGATCGGGCTGCTGATTTTTCTGGGACTGCTCGGTACATTCTGGGGACTGATCAATACGCTCAGCACCATCGGCGTGACCATTCAGGGCCTTTCGGTGCAGGGCGGCGATATTACGACTGTGTTTGATCAGTTGAAGTCCGGCCTGCAGGCGCCGCTTACCGGCATGGGCACGGCGTTTTCATCCTCGTTGTTCGGTCTTGGCGGATCATTGATTCTGGGATTTCTTGATCTCAATGCCGGACAGGCGCAGAACCAGTTTTACAATGAACTCGAAGAATGGCTGTCCAGCCTGACCCGGCATTCCTCCGGCAGCGCCCTGTCCGAAGGCGAAGCCGCGATGCCGGTCTATGTGACCGCGCTGCTCGAACAGACCGCCGAAACGGTTGAACGCCTGCAAGCCATTGTGGCGCGCGGTGAAGAAAGCCGTTCTGCATCCAACCAGGCATTGCTCAGCCTTTCAGGGCAGTTGGCCAGCCTGACCGATCATTTGCAAAGCGATCAGGACGTGTCGCGCCGCATGCTGGACGGGCAGCGCGACATGCGCAATTTTCTCGAACAATTGGTGCAGCAGCGCGGCAATGCCGATGCCGGGCTGGACATGGCCAGCCGTCAGCATCTGCGTAACATAGACGTGCATCTGTCGCGTATGATGCAGGACAATATCGATGGCCGCGAACGTACGGTCAGCGAATTACGCTCTGACATAAAACTGCTGACACGCACGGTGGCGGCGCTGGCGGACGAACAGCGCAAGGCGGACGGCTGATGTCCGCGCGCAGCCTGCGCGCCCGCCGGGGCGGTCTGGATATCTGGCCGGGCTTTGTCGATGCGCTGGCCAATCTGCTGCTGGTGGTCAGTTTTGTGCTGTCGGTATTTATTCTGGCGCAATTTTATCTGACCCAGGCCTTGTCCGGGCGCGATGACGCCCTGCGCGAATTAAACGCCAGGGCGGCGGAACTGGCCGAGCTTCTGGCGATGGAAAAAGCCGCTGGCCTGGAGATGCGCAACGAGGTGGCGCGCCTGTCCACCGCCCTGCAAAACACCTCCAAAGAACTGGATACAAAAACCCGCGCCACGGCGGACGCGCAACAGACCATCGCGCAATTGCGTGATCTGGTGTTGCAACGCGAAGGCGCCGTTGCCGCCGCACAGGGCGAAATCGCCAATATACAGGGCAGTCTGGATGCCGAAAAACAGGTATCCTTACAGGCCCAGGCGCAGGTCAAACTGTTGAATGAACAGATCGCCGCGCTGCGCGAACAATTGGCGCAGATCGCCACGGCGCTGGACGCGGCGGAAGCCAAAGACAAGGAAAACCAGGTGGTGATCGCCGATCTGGGCGCGCGGCTTAATCAGGCGCTGGCCGCCAAGGTGGAAGAGCTGGCGCGTTATCGTTCGGAATTTTTTGGACGCCTGCGCGAAGTGCTGGCCAACACGCCGGGCGTGCAGATCGAGGGCGACCGGTTTATTTTTCAGTCAGAAGTGCTGTTTCAATCGGGTTCAGCGGATATTGGCACTGAGGGGCAGGAACAGTTACGCAAAATCGCCACGGCGCTGAATGACATCGCGCCGAAAATTCCTGGCGAGCTAAAATGGGTGCTGCGCGTCGATGGCCACACCGATACGGTGCCGATTTTTACCGAACGCTTCCGTTCCAATTGGGATCTGTCAACTGCGCGCGCGCTGTCGGTGGTGAATTATCTGACCGCGCAGGGCGTGGCCCCCAGCCATCTCGCCGCCGCAGGCTTCGGTCAGTTTCATCCGCTGGACCCCACCAACACCGACACCGCCCGCGCCCGCAACCGCCGTATCGAGTTGAAGCTGACGGAGCGGTAGAGTACAAACTCGTGTCATTGCGAGCGGCATAGCCGCGTGGCAATCCAGAGTCACAAACGAAGGCCGTTGCATGTGACTCTGGATTGCCACGTCGCTTCGCTCCTCGCAATGACGTAGATGGTGTACGTTACCCCCTTAATTCCCCGCCTGTGGCCTGTACCACCGTAGCGATAATCGCCTCACCGATGGCGTCAATTTCTTTGTCGGTCAGGGTTTTTCCGTACGGCTGCAGGGTGACGCTGATAGCCAGGGATTTTCGTCCTGCGCCAATGCGTTCGCCCTCATATAGATCAAATAGGATAATATCCGTGACCAAAACAGACGCGCCGCTTTTCGCCGCGCGCAGCACCTGATCGGCGGTCACGCCGCTATCGACAATGAAGGCAAAATCCCGCGACACCGGCTGCAAATCCGAGGCGCGCAATGTCCCGCGCGCCGCGCCCGTGCGCGCCTTGGGCAGCGGTATGTTATCCAGCACCACCTCGAACGCCATAACCTGCCCGCGCATATCCAGCGCATCCAGAATGGCGGGATGCACCTCGCCAAAAGTCGCCAGCGCATTCTTTGGTCCCAGCCGGATGACGCCGGAACGTCCCGGATGATAATGTTTGGGCGCATCCGCCGTGACGCGCAATTTATCCATTGGGGCGCCGAGATATTCCAGCACCGACAGAACATCGGCCTTCACATCAAACACGTCTACGGCGCGCTCCGTTGTTGCCCAATGGCGCGCCACGGTTTGCGCACAGCGGATACCGCTGGCGCCAGTTGTCTGGTCCTGTGGCGCATCGCCCGCATATTGCGGACCGACCTCGAACAGCGAAATATCCGCCAGTCCACGATCTGCATTGCGTTTCGCCGCCGCCAGCAGATTGGGCAGCAGGCTGGGGCGCATCACCGCAAGCTCTGTCGAAATTGGATTGGCCAGTGTCAGTTCGGTTGCGCCACCACCAAACATTTCCGCCATCCGTGTACTGAGGAAGGACCAGGTGACCGCCTCCATCATGCCGCGCGCCGCCAGCAAGCGTTTGGTCCAGCGCACCCGGTTCTGGGCTGTGTTGACGGCAACGCCCGTGACCGGCTGCATGCGTGGCAGCGGCGTGGCGGGCAGTCTGTCAAAGCCATTGATACGGGCCACCTCCTCGACCAGATCGGGTTCACCATGTATGTCGGGCCGCCAGGACGGCGCGCGCACCGCCATGGGGCTGGTGTCGGCCTCAACCGAAAAACCCAGCGCATCCAGAATGCGCACACATTCCGCATCGGCCACTTCCATGCCGGTCAATCCGCGCACACGTTCCGGGCGGAATTCGATAGCGACGGGCGGGGCGGGCGGCGCACCTGCCACACGCACATCACTGGCCACGCCACCACACAATTTCAGAATCATCTGTGTCGCCAGTTCCAGACCGGGCAGCACAAATTGCGGATCGACACCCCTTTCAAACCGGTAGCGCGCGTCGCTGTCGATAGCATGCCGCCGCCCGGTCGCGGCAATACGCAGCGGATCAAAATAAGCGGATTCAATAAACACATTCACGGTTGCGTCTGTACAGCCCGTGGCCACGCCGCCAATGACGCCGCCAAATCCCAGTACGCCACTGTCATCGGCGATAACGCAATCCGCCGCGTCCACCGCATATTCCTTGCTGTCCAGCGCATGCAGTTTTTCACCCGCCCGTCCAAGGCGCGCATGAATTTGCCCGCGCAATGTATCCGCGTCATAGACATGCAACGGCCGTCCGCGATCCATCGAGATATAATTGGTGATATCCACGAGCGCGGAGATGGAGCGCAATCCCACGGCTTCGAGACGCTGGCGCAGCCAATCCGGGCTGGGGCCGTTTTTAACGCCGGTCACCAGCCGGCCCGTGAACATCGGACATGCAGGCGACGCCACGCCCTCAAAATGCAGGCCGATATCCACCGTACACGGACCATTCCCCGGCACGGCGTCAACCGCGCCGGATTTCAGCATGCCCATGCCGCTGGCCGCAAGATCGCGCGCAATGCCATGCACCCCCAGGCAATCAGGCCGGTTTGGCGTGATCGACACATCGATCATCGGATCATTCAGGCCCATGACACCGGCAATCGGCGCACCCAGCGGTGCATCCGGGGCCAGTTCGATAATGCCTTCATGGTCATCGGACAGGCCAAGCTCGCTGGCCGAACACAGCATGCCATTGGAATCGACGCCACGAATTTTGCTGGCTTTCAGCACCATGCCATTGGCCGGGATTGTCGTGCCGATTGGCGCAAACACCACAGACAGACCAGCACGCGCATTGGGCGCGCCGCACACGACCTGTAACTGTTCACGTCCCGTATCGACCATGCACAGCCGCAGACGATCCGCATTGGGGTGCTGTTCCGCCGAAATTATTTTCGCGACAGTAAACGCTGCCAGGGCCGCCGCGCGATCCTGCACACTTTCAACCTCCAACCCGATCGATGTCAGGCGTTCGGAAATTTCCTGCGCGCTGGCCGTTGTCTCCAGATGTTCACGCAGCCAGGAAAGGGTGAACTTCATCGGCTCAATCCCCCCACCAGACTTGGAATATCCAGCGCCGCAAATCCGTAATGGCGCAGCCAGCGTAAATCCGCCTCAAAAAAATCGCGCAGATCGGGAATGCCGTATTTCAGCATGGCCAGCCGGTCGATGCCCATGCCAAACGCGAATCCCTGATATTTTTCCGGGTCGATGCCGCCATGGCGCAGCACTTTGGGATGCACCATGCCGCAGCCCAGAATTTCCAGCCAGTCATCGCCCTCGCCAATGCGCAATTCGCCGCCGCTGCGGCGGCAGCCAATGTCCACTTCGGCGCTGGGTTCGGTAAACGGGAAATGGCTGGGACGAAACCGCATGCGCACATTATCCACTTCGAAAAACGCCTTGCAGAATTCGATCAGGCAGCCTTTCAGATGCCCCATATGCGCAGTTTCATCAATCACCAGCCCTTCGACCTGATGAAACATCGGCGTATGGGTCATGTCGCTGTCACAGCGATAGGTGCGTCCCGGCGCGATGATGCGCAGCGGCGGCTTTGATTTTTCCATGGTGCGGATCTGCACGGGCGATGTATGCGTGCGCAGCAGCAGCCGTTCGCCGCCGGGTTTTTCATTGAAATAAAATGTGTCGTGCATCTGGCGTGCGGGATGTTCGGGCGGAATATTCAGTGCGGTAAAATTATAAAAATCACTTTCAATGTCCGGCCCTTCGGCAACAGAAAATCCCATATCGCCAAATATCGCGATCACTTCGTCGATCACCTGGCTGACGGGATGAATGGCGCCGTGAAATTCCGGGCGCGCAGGCAATGTCACATCAATGCGTTCCTGCGCCAGGCGCGCATCCAGCGCAGATGCATGCAGCGCCTGCGAGCGCGCGGCGATGGCGGCGGTCAACTGATCCTTCGCGCCGTTCAGCGCGGGCCCCATCACCTTGCGCTCATCCGCGCTCATGGCGCCCAGGCCTTTCATCAGCTCGGTCAGTGTGCCTTTTTTACCCAGCACTGCGATACGCACAGCTTCAAGTGCGGCCATATCGCCCGCTTCAGAAACGGCTTGCAGCATTGCGCGCGTCTGCGCTTCGATGTTGCTCATACATTGACCTCAAGAAAAAAGAAAAGGGAGCCATCAATCCGGGCTCCCTTTCAAACATAGCATAGTATTCAGGGCGCCTGTATGGCCCTGGTAAAATCAACCTAACGCTTTGCGCGCCGTTTCCACCAGAGCCTTGAAGGCCTCAGGCTCCCGGATGGCGAGATCGGCAAGCACCTTGCGATCCACCTCAACACCCGCAAGCGTGAGGCCGTTGATAAATCGCCCATAGGTCAGGCCATGTTCGCGCACACCGGCATTGATGCGCTGAATCCACAAAGCGCGAAACTGGCGTTTGCGTTGACGCCGGTCGCGATAGGCGTACAGCATCGAGCGTTCGACGGCCTGTACGGCGGCGCGAAACACGTTTTTGCGGCGGCCGTAATAACCGGTTGCGGCGTCTGTTATCTTTTTATGTCGGGCATGGGCTGTAACACCCCGTTTTACGCGAGCCATGTCAGTATCCCTTAACCGTTAGGCATGAAGTATTTTTTGACCCGCTTTGCATCAGGCTCACTCATCAGAGTTGCGCCACGCAATTTGCGAATCTGGCTGTTGGATCGCTTGATCATGCCATGCCGTTTACCGGCCTGGCCACGGCTCACCTTGCCACTGGCGGTTAAGTGGAAACGCTTTTTGGCGCCACTCTTGGTCTTCATCTTGGGCATTTTCTTCTCACTTTCCAGCGCGAATCCGCGCTTAACCATTTAACACAACACAGGGTAGCCACGGCATGCCCACCAGGCCGGACCACCCGAAAGAAGGGGGTTTTTAACTGAGACTAGGGAAAATTACAAGCGCCCAGATGGGACGCGGTGTTAGCAAAACCTACTTAATCTTGGTTTCCTTGAATTCCACATGCTTGCGCGCCACCGGGTCGTATTTCGTGACCTTCATTTTCTCGGTCATGGTGCGCGAGTTCTTTTTGGTCACGTAGAAAAACCCCGTGCCAGCGGTGCTTTCAAGTTTGATCTTAATCGTGGCAGATTTGGCCATAGCGCGGCGCTCCAGGTGACATGAGTACAAAGGGTGTAAAGAGGCCGCACCATAGCGTCCGGGCCGCTTTTGTCAAGTAATACCCAGCAGGGCGGCCAGCTTTGCCTGCACTTCCGCCACCACCTGTTCCGGCGCAGCGCCGATCACGGCAATATAGCGGGCATTTCTGTCCAGACTTCTGATCTGATCAACCAGGACAGCGCCACTGACGGGCGCACCTTCTGGCAACATCACCTTAAAAGGGTAAGGCGTCATATTGGAGGTAATCGGGCAAACCACAATTAGCGCCGTTGTTTCATTGTAGCTTCGCGGCGATAGGACCAATGCTGGCCGCCGCCCAGCCTGTTCCCGGCCGGCCTGGGGATTAAAATCAAGCCATATCAGATCGCCCAGATTGGGCAGATCATTCACAATAGCTCCTCGCCTACCGGCGGCGAATCGATATAATCCGGCTGGTTATCAGGGGTAATTCCGGCGAGCAGGTCTTCCAGCCGGTAATGCGGGCGGGCCGGGCGGATGACCAGGGTTTTGTTTTCAATGGCCAAATCGACCGCTTCACCTTCCTGAATACGCAAACCTTCCACCACGGCTTTCGGCAACCGGATGGCCAGACTATTGCCCCATTTGGATATTTGCGCCTTCATGATATACAATGTATATTATTGGTGTGAAGATTACAAGTCAATGATCCTCCCGCAGCCGTTTTTTGCCCTTGAAATAGTAGAACGGGATCGGCAATTCAGCGGCGCGCGCTGTGGGCAGGGTCAGGCGTTTTTCCACTTCGTCCAGCATCAGCAGGGTAATTCCCTGTAATTCCAGCTTTTTTGCCTCGGAAATGGGCAACCAATGGATTTCCAGCAGTTCGCCGGACGCATTGGAATTATCGTGCAGATCGCCGTGAATATGCTCGGCCTCGACCATGAAAAACCGGGCGTCAAAGCGTTTGGGCTGGAATGACGGGGTAATCGCGCGGCCGATATAGTCCATAATATCCAGCGCGGGGGCGACACCATAGCTACAGAAATCCGCCCATACCTTCTCGCGGCTTCGGATGGGCGGGGCGTCTTTACGGCCGATCAGCAGGCCGGTCTCCTCAAAGGTCTCGCGAATCGCTGCCATGCCCAGAGCACGCGCCTGATTGGGGGTGCAGGTGGTGGTCAGACGCGCTTCCACCTCCGGGCGCAACCCTGCATGCGGGTGCGCATGCACATCGCCCCGGTCCACCCGGCCACCGGGAAACACGAATTTACCGGGCAGGAATTTATGCCCGGCACTGCGCCGCCCCATCAGCACCTGCGGCTGAGACTGGTCGCGGCGTACAATGATCAGGGTCGACGCCTGCTTTGGGCGCACCGCGCGCCCGGCTCTTATCGGGGTTGCGGGCGGGTGATAATCGGGTTTTTCTGGCTGTGTCATGCTTGGTGCTTCCGGTTAATAAGGGATACCCTGTTATGCCCGCCGGGGGCGTTGAGCGCAACCAGACGATTCAGGTCATTGCTGGCTTATCCGGTACAAGCTCTGTAAGAGAGCATTTCAAACATCCCACCTGTAAGGCGATTTTGCCGTGCCCCTATGGATTCCTCTGACGATTGCGGCTGCGTTTTTGCAGAACCTGCGCTCGACCTGGCAAAAGCAACTTACCGGTGAGCTTTCGGCGATTGCCGCTACTTATGTGCGGTTTTCCTTTGGCTTGCCGGTGGCTGCGCTTTACATGCTCGTGCTGGTTTATGGCACGGGAGCGGTGCCGCCCACGCCGGATGCAGAATTCTTGTTCTATTGCCTGATTGGCGGTTTTACACAAATTCTGGGAACGCTTTTGACAGTGGCGCTGTTTGCATACCGCAATTTCGCGATTGGTTCGGCCTATGTCAAAACCGAAACGGTGCAGACCGCGCTGTTTGGTTTTATTGTGCTGGGCGATCATTTAAGCATCGGTGCGGTCATTGCAATTTTCATCAGCCTCATTGGGGTGATGCTGATTTCGTCAACCAGAAGCGCGCTGACGTTGCGGCTGTTTTTTACCTCGCTACTCGAACGCCCCGCATTGATGGGCATTGGAGGAGGAACCTGTTTCGGCATTTCCGCTGTGTCGTACCGCGCCGCATCGCTGAGTTTTGGGCGCGAGGATTTTTTGATGCCCGCCGCGTTTACGTTACTGAGTGTGATGCTGTTTCAAACCATTGCCATGACAGCCTGGATTGCGTGGCGAGAGCCGGGGCAACTCACGGCCACGGCACGCAACTGGAAGGTCAGTTTTCTGGTTGGGCTGACGGGCGCGTTGGCATCGATGGGCTGGTTCACCGCCATGACCATTGAAAACGCTGCCTTCGTGCGGGCGCTTGGGCAAATTGAATTGCTGTTTGCGTTTGCCTCGTCGGTATTTCTGTTCAAGGAAAAAACCAGACCGATGGAGGTTTATGGCGTTCTGCTGGTGGTCTCCGGAATCGTGCTGCTGTTGTTTGCCCGCTAGCGCAAACGGATCATCACTCTTTCTGGCTGGTCGCCACCAATGCAGCCTGGGTGCGATTTTCAAGCTCCAGCGTTTTTAGAATAGCAGAAACATGAATGGCGATTGTGTGTTCCGAAATGCCCAATAGTTTCCCGATTGAGGCGTTGGAATTGCCCTCGCTCAATAATTGAAACACCTGTTTTTGACGCCGGGTCAGGTTGGGGATACGCGCCGCAGCAGCCTGGGTTGCCGCGGAAGTTTTTGAGCGTTTCAAGGGCGGTGGGGCACGCATGAGAGATGTCTCTTCCTGCATGCCAGTGCCCCCAAAAATCTGTGGGGGCATATAAATTTCGCCGCGCAATACCATCTCAATGGCATAAAGCAGCGTATCACCCGGAGCGGATTTAGGTACAAACCCCATAGCGCCCGCATCAAGCGCCCGCATGACATCCTGACGGCTTTCCGCCATGGAAACAACAATGATTGGCACAGCGGGTGCGATGCGGGTTAATGCGGTAATCTCATCAAAGCCCGAACCGTCCGGCATTAAAAGGTCCAGAACGATCAGATCGAGATCAGGTCTCTCGGCCGCCATCTTGCGCGCTTCGGTAAAGCTGCATGCTTCGAGAAATAAATTTACTGGTCGATCCAGACGAGAAAGAGAATGACGCAGCCCCGTGCGCGAGACCCAGTGATCGTCAGCAGCAAGAATTTTCATAAAACCCCAGTGTATTATTTGTTTCGGAGCTATATACCACTAATAGGTGCAATGCTATCTCGTTAATTATAAATTAAACGTTACCCGTAACTCCATAGGCGCATTGGCTGTAAAGTGTGCCAGATTACGCAAGAACACATCATCGCCCCTTGGCTCCATCATCGGGCTTGATGCGGCGCAATGCGCGGTCAGTCTTACCCTGGGATGATCCCAGAATGGGCTATCCGTAGGCAGCGGTTCGGTCTCAAACACATCCAGAATCGCGCATTCCGGCAGGCCCCGCGCCAGACTGTCCAGTAGCGCAGCCTCATCAATCAATGCGCCGCGCGCAATATTCACTAGCACGGATCCGGGCTTCATGGCGGCCAGAAACTTTGTATTCACCAGATGCCGGTTGCTGTCGTTCGAATCAGCGGTCAATACCACGACATCCATGCGCGGCAGTGCCGCCAGTATCGCGTCGGGGCGCAGCATGGCGTTGGCGGGTTCCTGGCCGCTGGGGTTGCGTCGCACACCGGTAACATGGGCCTCGAACGCCATCGCCCGCTTGCCAACTTCCTGACCAATATTGCCATAGCCAATGACCATCCAATTGGTGGCTGCAACGTCACGGAAGGCCAGCCGTTTCCACTCATGGGCGGCTTGCAGACTACGGCGCGCCACATTCGGGTGAAAAAAGTCAATCACATTGGCAAAGACAAATTCGGCAATGCCTTTCGCAGCGCCGTTGCTATTTGTGTAGATTTCCGCCTTTTTGGCCAGGGTCTGGAAAATGGGATTGTCGAACCCGGCTGCGGCGGATTGCAGCCATTTTACGGGCGGCCCCTTCACCAGCAGCAGCAGGAAATCCCGTGCCGCCGGGCTAAAAAATACGTCTGTACTGATCCATGCGGCGTCCGGCCGGACCTCTTCGGGACTTAATTCCTTGCCGTCCTGATGTATGCGGCTGTCCGGGGTCATCAGAATGGGGCGGACTTGTGGGCAAATATCGTGAATTTGCTGCTGAATACGCCGATAGGCCGGTTCATATATGAATAATTGCATGGATTCTCGTCTACCCTCTAGCTTGACATCCCCAGCTTGACATCCCCAGCTTGACATCCAGTGTCGCGGGGGGTAGTTTCCGCCCCTTATTTGGCGCGGGCAACCGCAAAAAACACAGTTCGGTTTAACAAGGTTCAGGTCCATGAAAGTCAGAAGCTCGCTGCGGTCCCTCAAAGCCCGTCACAAAGATTGCCGCATCGTGCGCCGCAAAGGCAAGGTCTATGTGATCAACAAGACCAACCCGCGCTTCAAGGCGCGCCAGGGCTAGGATATAGCGTCCCTACCGCACGACGCCCGGCATATGTCGCAGCATGTTGTTTTCGATTTCCAGATCGGTGCGCTGCATTAAATCCTGCACCAGGTCTGCGGCCTTCTTTTCAAGCTGATTAAGCGTGGCGTCCTCCGGCATTGTGAAATAGCCGGTGGCCTCGGACTCTACATGTGACGCGGGTCTCCCACTTGCGGCCGGTTGATAGTCCACGCTGATATGGATGCGTCCATCATAGCGATATTTCTGATCATCTCTGAACCAGCCGCTCACACCGCCTTTGGTCTTTAATTCCTTGCGCGTCATTCGGGCATCCAGAATCGTGACGCGGACCATGCCGGGTGTGCCATCCGCATGCAGCCGGGTTTTCACCCAGTCGCGCACCGCGCCTGCGGGTGTCACACTAAAACCCTGCTCGGAATAGGGTTCAGAAAACTTTTCTTCCAGAATGATCTGCTCCGCCGCAAGCACCAGTGGCGGGCGGTTGTTACTGACCGGCTGGCTGTGCGTAACAGGACCTGACAAAAGCAGTGCCATACCTGCCAGCGCAATACGCGACCGAAGTTTTGCCAGTGGAAGTGAATTATCAGGGTTCAAGGACATTCTCCGGTGCAAGTTCATCAAGCGTGAACAGATAAGTTTCATTGCAGAATTCGCAACTGCCAGAGATATGCCCATCATGCAGCAATTCTTCCAGTACCGGACGCGAATATTGTAGCAATACCCCCGCCAGCCGGTCCCGTGAACAGCGGCAGCCAAATTCAACGGGCTGGCCCGGAAAAACCCGCACCCCATCTTCATGGAACAGCCGGTACAGCAATTGCGCATTGGTGAGATCGGGATCGATCAATTCGGCGTCGGTGGCGCTTTGCATTAGAATGCGGCATCGCCGCCAGTCTTCATGTTCATCAACGGGGTCTTCTGGCGCGCGTAAATCGTGGGTATTTTTTGGCAGATGCTGGATCAGCATGCCACCAGCGCGCCACTGCCCAGTGGCCATTTCCGGCGCCATGCGTTCCGGGGGGCGCACATAGGATCGCCCGACAGACAAACGGATCGCCGTTGGAATTTGTTCGGATGTCAGAAAATACCGCTCGGCGCAATGCGCCAAATTGTCGCCATCCAGCGCAACAATGCCCTGATAACGCTCTGCCCCGTCACCGGGGTCCACCGTCAACGCGAAATAGCCGCTTCCGACAAGCCGTGAAAAATCATTTTCATATTCGGCAAAATCCACTTTCTTGTCATACACGGCATAGCCACGGATATGACCAGGTTCGGTGTCGCCACGGCTAAGATAATCTGCGATCAGCATGGGAACGGGGCCATCGCCTTTAGTCTGTAGACTGAATGATCCTTTGAATTTCAGGCTGCTGCCCAGCAGGATCACAAGTGCCATCGCCTCACCAAGAAGCTGCGACACAATCTCTGGATAGGCATGGCGGCGCAGCACCTGATCCACCAGCGGACCCAGCCGGACAATGCGCCCGCGCACATCAACGCCTTCAATCGCAAACGGAAGGATATGCTCTTCCCCCGCATCTTCAGCGGCATTGTGTATCAAGCAAAGCACCAGGATAAAATGCCCTTTTGCGCATGCAGACGGTTTTCCGCCTCGTCGATCACCACGGATTGCGGGCCATCTATTATGTCCGCCGTAACCTCTTCGCCGCGATGGGCGGGCAGGCAATGCATGAAAATTGCGTCCTTGCGCGCACGCGCCATCAGCTTTGCATCGACCCGGTACGGCACCAGCAGGTTATGCCGGTTTGCCGCGTCGGTGTCGCCCATCGACACCCAGGTATCGGTGACAACACAATCCACGCCGTCCACAGCCGCGCTGGCATCATGCAGAACATGCACGTTTGCACCTTGTGCGCGCGCCCATGCAAGGGCGCTAGCATCGGGCGCCAGTTCTTTCGGACAGGCCAGACGCAACTCAAATTCAAACAGCGCGCTGGCATGTATCCAGCTTGCGGCGACATTATTGCCGTCTCCGCACCAGGCAATGGTGCGGCCTTTTATCGGGCCGCGTTTTTCTTCAAAGGTCATCAGATCGGCCATCAACTGGCACGGATGCGTGGCGTCGGTCAGGCCATTGATCACCGGAACCGTCGCATTGGCGGCCAGCTCATGCAGCTTGTCATGCCTGGTGGTGCGGATCATGATCGCATCCACATAGCGCGACAATACCCGCGCCGTGTCGGCCACAGTTTCGCCATGCCCCAACTGGATATCGCCGCCGCCCAGATGAATGGTCTGGCCGCCCAATTGGCGCATGGCGACGTCAAACGACACCCGTGTGCGTGTGGATGGTTTTTCGAAAATCATCGCCAGAACTTCGCCATTTAACGGCGCCGTTGCGTCCAGCGCCGCCTTGCCAAGATTTACACGTCCAGCCTTGAGTGTACGCGCAAGCGCCAGGATGCCATGTAATTCGCTGGCAGAGAGCACATGCAGGTCCAGAAAATGTCGGGGTGACTTGCGGGGCTTCATAGCCGTGCACTCAGCTTTGCGCAGGCATTATCGATGGCGGTAATCGCCTCGCTGATCTGCGCGTCTTCGATATTCAGCGGCGGCAGCAATCGCACCTGATTATCGCCTGCGCCAACGCTCAACATTTTCTCGGCGAGCAGTGCGCTGACCAGATCCGTATTTGTCACTTTGCACTTGATGCCGATCATCAGGCCGTCACCGTAAATTTCCTCGATCACTTGCGGATGCCGGTCGCGCAGCATGACCAGCTGCTGTTTCAACCGGTTGGCGCTTTTCAGGACCTGATCCATAAAGCCGTCGGCCAGAACTACATCCAGCACCGCATTGCCAACCGCACAGGCCAGCGGGTTTCCGCCAAAGGTCGAACCATGCGTGCCCGCCGTCATGCCTTTCGCCGCCGCTTCGGTCGCCAGACACACGCCCAGCGGAAACCCGCCGCCAATGGCTTTCGCGATCGCCATAATGTCCGGCGTTATGCCTGCCCATTCATGGGCCCATAATTTGCCGGTACGGCCCATGCCGCATTGCACTTCATCAAGCACAAGCAGAATGCCCTGCGCATCACACAGCGCCCGCAGTTCTCTAAAAAATGCCGATGACAGCACACGTATGCCGCCTTCACCACGTATCGGCTCCAGTAACACACCAGCGGTTTGCGGGCCGATTGCAGCTTTAATGGCGGCGATGTCACCGAACGGGACGTGATCAAATCCATCCACTTCAGGGCCAAAGCCCTTGAGATGTTTTTCATTACCGCCCGCAGAAATGGTGGCCAGGGTACGGCCATGAAACGCGCCTTCCTGGGTAATCATCCGATAGCGTTCCGGATTGCCGTTCGCGTAATGATAAATGCGCGCCATTTTGATGGCGCACTCAACGGCTTCCGCACCAGAATTACAGAAAAACGCCGTGTCGGCGAAACTGGCGGCCACCAGCCGTGCCGCCAACCGCTCCTGCTGCGGAATATGATACAGATTGGAGGTGTGCCACAGCTTTTCCGCCTGCGCTTTCAGGGCGGCCACCAGCACCGGATGCGCATGGCCCAAACCATTGACCGCAATGCCGCCGCCCAGATCCAGATATCGCTCCCCACGCGTAGTAAACAGATATGCGCCTTCGCCCCGCTCGAAGGCGAGGTCGGTTCTGGCATAGCTTGGCAATACCGGGGTGATCATGTTGTGCTCTCCTGAACGCCAGACGGCCCCGGAATAGGGGGCCGTCAGCTATCTACTTACGGAAAGCGGGGGATTATCGCGGCATGGGGGCCGCGTGTCAATATGCTTGCTTGCAGGGAGGCTGTACGATGCCGATTATTCGCTTTGATCTTGAATATCGCGCTCGGTAAGCATACGCGGCGATCCTTGGTCGCAAATTTCAAAGTCATCAACAGTCTTTTTCAAAAATAATTTTCTTAGATCCCTATCTCCTACGCCAGTAATATTAAAATGGCACTCGTCGCCATTTGCTGTCGTTTCCTGGGATATCTGACAAGACGAAGGTAGGATGTCCTCTAAAAACCTCCAGAATATCGGCGGCTGTCCGGATATTGACGGTTGGTAGTACCTACCGATGTGGATGCAAATGGGCGTTCCTAGCTGCTTCACACAAAATGTTGAGACCACCGACACTCCCTCATCACTGGCGTTCTGGAACGCGATGCTTTTGTATCGCTTTTGCTCCTTACTGTAGTGTTTGGGGTGAAGAAACCGTATGAATTCACTTGTGTCCAACTATTCCTCCGAACTTTATCCTTCACCATGGAAAGGGTTAGATACTCTGAATAGTCTAGGTCTTCACCGTTTCTTTCCAGGCTAAATCGAAATTTATTATCTGCACCACAGAATACCTCCATAGTATCGTCTTTATGATACCCCGATACCAAGATCCCACCATCTGCGCCGGGAAAAACTTCCCGTTTCCTCGCCCCAGCCAGGCGGATTAAGTCACCTATTTCTATGGCTATCGCTATCAGCTTCAAGCTTGGGGCAGTACCCTTGCCAAAGTACCAACCTTCAGGTAGGAGAAGCAGATCATACAGACTCCGTAAAAAAACATCTGTTACCGAGGTAAGTGAAATTGCCGCTCGAGGTTTGGGGGCCATGCCAATCTCATTCCTCATGTTGGCCCTGCTCAGTTGTAAGTGTTTGAAGTCCTTCATTAACTTCCATAGTTGTCATTATGTCATGCTTGGTGACTCGTTCCAACTTCTGCATTAAGTCTTCCAAATGCACGAGCAAGGTTTTTGCAGTAGTGAATGACATATTCAACCGTGCAACAGGGAAATTATTCCTAAGCAAAAGCGCATTCAAGTCTGAATTGCCCAGCAGCAATTGAAACCCATTAAAATATATATCCGGGATTTCCATCACTTGGGTTAAAGAGTGCTGAATTTCTTGTGTCGACATATCCTTATTTTCGTCGATCATCCAGATGTCACTCCGTAGCGCCTCTTGTTAAGTAGGCAGTTTGTTTCGATCTCTAGGGATAGAATACAGGAATAACGGCACGGTCCGCAAGAAGAGCCTGCCAGTTCTAAAAATCACTAATGATGCCTTTGCGTTCCCAGTCGCCGTAGCGGGTGGGTTCCAGGCCTTGCGGGCCGTTGATTTCTTTGGCCTCCGGGGGCAGGGATGCTGCGGCCTGACGCCGTTGGGCGGCCTCCGCCAGTGCGCGTTCGGCGGCCGGGGTCAGCTTTTTGGCCGGGATTTCAACTGCCAGGCGCAGTTCGATCTTTGCCGGTGGGGTGGCGTCTATTACGCCAGGTTCAGTTTCATCGGCCATAATGACACGCTCCGGATAGGATTGCGCACCTCACCTTGATATGTCACGAGGGACGCTTAAATTCAGTCTGGAATTGCTTCCATGCGGCATTTTATAACAAACGGACCCTGAAATGAATTATTTCCGCACCTCGCTTCTGCTGGCGGCCATGACTTCCCTGTTTCTGGGCATCGGCTTTTTGCTGGGCGGTTCCGGCGGCATGATGATCGCGCTGTTTCTGGCGCTGGCGATGAATGGCTTCGCCTACTGGAATTCGGATAAAATGGTGCTGGGCATGTATGGCGCGCGTCAAGTCAATGAGGACAGCGCGCCGGAATATGTGCGCATGGTGCGTCTGCTGGCCCAAAATGCCGGGCTGCCGATACCAAAGGTCTATATCATTGATAATCCGCAACCCAATGCGTTTGCCACTGGCCGCAACCCGGAACATGCCAGCGTGGCGGCGACCAGCGGATTGCTGGAAATGCTCAGCCCACAGGAGCTGGCCGGTGTCATGGCGCACGAACTGGCGCATATTCGCAATCGCGATACGCTGATCATGACGATTACTGCAACCATTGCGGGCGCCATCTCCATGCTGGCGAATTTTGCCATGTTTTCCGGGGATAATCGCAATAACCCGCTGGGCTTTGTCGGGGTTCTGCTGTTGATGATTGTTGGACCGCTGGCTGCGGCGCTGGTGCAGATGGCGATTTCGCGGGGCCGTGAATATGAGGCCGACCGCAATGGTGCGGAAATTTGCGGGCGTCCGCTATGGCTGTCGTCGGCACTGGAAAAAATGTCCATTGCGGCAGAGCGGATCGAAAATGTGGCGGCGGAGAATAATCCGGCGACGGCGCATATGTTCATTATCAATCCGCTGCATTCAAGACAGATGGATTCGCTGTTTTCGACGCATCCATCTACGGCGAACCGCATTGCGCGCTTACGGGAGATTGCAGCCGGGGGCAATTCACTCTAGAACCCCCAAATGAAAGATCAACAAGGCCTGATGGCCAGAGAAGCCGGGGTGTGGTTACTGCAAGCTGTGCTGCGCCGCAATCTTGGATTGGATGAAGCGCTGGCCGCTGCGTTCGGCGAAGCGCCGTTCAGCGCATTAAGCCCGCGTGATCGCGCCTTTGCGCGCACCATTGCCGCGACCACCCTGCGTCGTATGGGACAGATTGATGCGGTGCTGCGGCATTTTCAGGCGCGCCGTCTGCCGCCGCGTTCGGGGCCTGCGCAAAATATTCTGCGTACCGCCGCCGCGCAAATTCTGTTTCTGGGGACAGCAGCGCATGCCGCCGTAAGCAATGCGGTGGAACTGGCCGACAAGGATAAGGATGCGCAACATTTCAAGGGCATGATCAATGCCGTCCTGCGTAAAGTTGCATCCACCGGCAGGGCAATGCTGCTGGATCAGGATGCGGCACGGCTGAATACACCGGAATGGTTGTGGGAAAGCTGGCGCATTGCCTATGACAATGACACCGCGCGCGCCATCGCCACCGCGCATCTGAACGAGCCGCCGCTGGATATCACGCCGCGCGGCGATGCTGCGGCATTGGCGGTAAGCCTGGAAGCGCAATTGCTGCCCACCGGCAGCTTGCGCCGCGAAACCGGTGGACGCATCGAAGACTTGCCGGGATTTGCAGAGGGTGAATGGTGGGTGCAGGATGCCGCCGCAAGCCTGCCCGTACGCCTGTTTGGCGATGTGACCGGCAAGCAGGTGATAGATCTGTGCGCCGCACCCGGTGGCAAGACGTTACAGCTTGCCGCAGGCGGTGCGATAGTCACCGCCGTAGACCGATCCGATACGCGCATGCGCCGTGTGCAGGAAAATCTCGCACGTCTGAAACTGTCTGCCACTTGCGTCACGGCGGATGCCACAGTATGGCAGCCGCCCGCACCAGTGTCGTATGTCCTGCTGGATGCGCCATGTTCCGCTACCGGAACGATCCGCCGTCACCCGGACATTGCCTGGCGTAAAACACAGGAACAGATCAACGGATTAATGGCGTTGCAGGATCGGTTGCTGGCCGCTGCTGCTGCGATGCTGGCGCCCGGCGGCATTCTGATTTTTTGCACCTGCTCGCTGCAACCCGAAGAAGGGGCCGAGCGCATCGAGGCTTTTCTGGCAAAAGGTGCGCCCTTTGTGCGCGTGCCGATCCGGCCTGAAGAGGTTGGCGGCATGGGTGAATTAATTACACAGCACGGCGAACTGCGGACATTACCATTTCATTTGGGGGAACAGGGCGGTATGGACGGTTTCTATGCTGCACGGTTGCAACGCGTATAGGACCGCGATCGCACCCAACAGAATTATGTCCTAACCCCGGTGATGCCCCCGCGCCAGCATTTCGCGCACCGCGGCAACCAGATTTTCGCGCGGCACCGATTGCTGTGCGGGCTGGTCTTCGCGCCAGGCGGTGTTGTCTTTAATGTCCTTGGACAGATGATCGCCCAGCACCAGGTCTTTCAGGGTGACTTGTCCGGCGGCGAATTCATCGCCGCCTGCGATTACCGCCACGGGCGCGTTGCGCTTGTCGGCATATTTAACCTGGGCGCGCATGCCGCTGGCGCCGAGATAGAGTTCTGCGCGAATGCCCGCGCGGCGCAGGCGGATTTTCTCTTGCAATTCACCGTATCACGTAGTACGTTTACGCCGTGATACGTTCATGGCGTAATAGTCAAAGCCGCAAGGTCTGGGAGGGTGAGCGGTCTAACCGTTTCCGGAGCCTGGATTTTGACGCTGCATGCGATCTGCTTTTGGCCCTTAACATAGCTGAAACGCTTCAGGATTTGAGCCCGCTTAAGAGTGTTGGACTGCACAAACTGAGCGGCGACCGCAGGGGGCAGTGGGCGATGACCGTAAATGGGCCTTGGCGGATTTGTTTCGAATTCCGCAAGGGAGATGCATTCAATGTTGAAATCGTTGATTACCACAGAGGATAAAACCATGCCCCCGATTGCACCCCCAGGCCGGCTGTTGCGGCGCGAACTTGAGGCGCGCGGTCTCAGCGCCAACCGCCTGGCACTTGATCTGGGTGTTCCTTCGGGCCGGATCACGGATATTCTCAATGGACGCCGGTCCATCACTGCGGATACGGCGGTGCGGCTTGGCCGTTACTTCGGCAACAGCCCGCAGTTCTGGATTAACCTGCAAAGCCAGCATGACATCGCGGTGGTGGAACAGCAGCGCGGCGAAATGATCGCGCAGCGGGTGAAGCCAGCGGATGCGGCGTGAGTGCGCGCACCACGTCACATTTTGAGATGATCCCTAAAGAGGGGGCATAAAAGGGGTCAGCGCTTGATAAAGAGATCAATCGAGTCTGACCCCATTGATTACAGCGGTCCGGCTGGGCCGTTATTTTGGCAACAGCCCGCAGTTCTGGATTGACCTGCAAAGCCAGCATGATATTGCCGTGGTTGAGCGGGAACGTGGCGAGAATATTGCACAACGGGTGAAGCCAGCGGATGCAGCGTGAGTGATATTGCCGCGTTAAATTTGGTGATGCGCACGGGCGAGGGTTTCATGCACTTCTTAAAAAAGGGAAGCGTCCTCTTTTAACCTGGAACAAATATTATTCGCCTTTGCGAAGTTTTAACGCTGCTGCTTTCACTTCATTTTTGACGTCTCCGGGCAAAATTATGTTTTCTAAAATCCAGTCGGCCAACGCCGCTGCATTGGTATCACCTGGTGTTGCTTGTTGTTTGTCTACTCGCCCAATAATTCTTGTATAAAGTACCGGTGCGGCCATGCTGAAAACCAATTTCATATCATCCCATTGATGGTCATATTCAAGTGGAGTGAACGGGAAGTTCAGATTTAATGCCGCGTAGCGTAGGTCCTCATCAGAGTCTATAAGTTTATGGAGTCTCGAATTGGCATTGCGGGGCGAGTAGTCGGCAATCTTTTCTAGCAGTTCACGGACGGTTTGAGGAACACCTTCACGACCATCTGATCTTCCTAGGAAGGGATATGCATCGAATTGGAATGTTATTCGCCGAAGGCTGAAGATCAATTGGTCGAGGTGGAAGATATCTTCATAGCGTGTCGAATAGCCAAAGATGTTATAACGATTATGGGGATTAACATATTGCTCAATGCGCGTGATGAATTCGACAGGTGTTTCTTCTCTCCATGGTAAATCCCCAAACTGTGGAGGTTTAGTGAGCTGATTTGGTAACAGATCTGCGGCATACTCTTTAACGAGATCAAAAAGAGCAATTATGTTGTGATCTCGTAACTTCGCTGTTCTTTCGTTCAGAAGAAGAGAGGCCTTCAAATATTTCTCCATCGCCTGCCCAGCACTCCAGAAAAAGCCTGTGAACAAGGATTTGTGATATGCCATTCTGGCCAAAATATAATCTTGGTCAGCTTGGTCTACAAATAGCTGCGTTACGACATTATTCTTAAGGGCATTAAGCTCCAGATTTGGTTGATTTTCCACTATGTGGCTCCAATAAAGTTGATCTGCGCTCCAGCATTCATCCAATATTTTCGATGATGCGCGAGATCAATGGGTTCAGGCTAGGCTACCCCCAGTTACAGAGCCTGATTGACTTTCTTTCCGTTTGTCTCAGCAGCCAATTGCGCCCACGCGAATATAATCCGCATTTGTTTTTGAATTTCAAACGATTATCTCGAATTCACGGCTTGCTTTCCAGTTGCGAAATCCTCCCAAAATAGGACGAATCGTAACCATTTTCCGCACAAGTCTCTAATGTCGTCTTCTCATATATTGTTTCATCCTCGGTAAAACGGACAAAAAACGCATGCGGGCGGCCATCGTGTTTACTATTTCCATAGATAACATTATACATTTTATCACCGGTATAGCCCCCATATGAATTTTTGCTGTTGACTAGCCCGCAATATACATTTTCACTTGCCACGGGTCCCCACTTAAAACGTGATGATTCGGGGTCTTTCATAGAGGCCCGCACGGCTTGCTTTATTGCCATCTTCTCGGCATCGCTAAGATCGCGCGCAAGCGCAGGGGAACAAGCAATTGAGGTTATCATCAATCCTACAGTTAACCATTTCATGCTCATCTTGATTTCCTTCAATCCGCCACCGTCGCCATAATCACTTGTTAGCGCAAACAACTCTCGTTCAGGGCGCTCCGCCGTTGCAAATGACTGCGGGCCATCATCACATTAATCGGAATATCGCGCAAATATGATCTTCATAGGCTCAGGCTTAGGCGGTGCATTCTCAAGGCGATATAACCGGTACTCAATTGCGATGAGTGTCGAACAAGAGAAGAGAAAAAAGGGCACTCCTTCCATTTTTTACGGTGGTGCAACGGGACGGTGGCATACATTAAGGCATACTGTGTAGCTCTGGATTGCCACGCTTCGCTCGCAATGACGCAATGAGTATTGCGATTCAATAAAACTGAAACAATCCCTATTCCCGGTGATGTTCCCGCGCCAGAATTTCGCGCACGGCGGCAGCAAGGTTTTCGCGCTGCGCCGAATTGATGGTCGTCACGCTCCCTTGAGGGGAACCAGTCTGACTTGCAGTTCACACCCGACGGCCTCTGCGTAGCGCTTGAGTGTTTCCAGAGACGGCGCGTGTTTGCCCGCCGACTCAAGCCGGGAAATTGCGCTTTTGGTCGTGCCCATTTTCTCCGCAACGGCGTCTTGTGTAAGGCCCGCGCGGGTGCGCGCCTTGAGCATCTGGCTTACAACCTTGTATTCGAGATCAAGTGCGGCATAGGCCTCGGGAAATCCATTGCGCTTTTTTGCTTTGGCAAGAAACTCGGCATGATTGTGGGCAACAGGATTGTGTTTTAGATTAGCCATTTTTCAACTCCTTTAGAGGTGGTTTCATCTGATTTGAACCGTTACCCCTAATTGTCATCGCGAGCGAAGCGCGGCGGGCAATGTGAAGTAGTAATTTAATCCAACAACCTATCCCCGATGATGTTCCCGCGCCAATATTTCGCGCACGGCGGTGACCATGTCCGCGCGTGGCACCGATTGCTGTGCGGGCTGGTCTTCGCGCCAGGCGGTGTTGTCTTTGATGTCTTTGGACAGTTGATCGCCCAGCACCAGGTCTTTCAGGGTCACCTGTCCGGCGGCGAATTCGTCGCCGCCTGCGATCACGGCCACCGGCGCGTTGCGCTTGTCGGCGTATTTTACCTGGGCGCGCATGCCGCTGCTGCCGAGATAGAGTTCGGCGCGGATGCCGGCGCGGCGCAGTTCGCCGACCATGGCCTGATAGTCGGCGCTGCGGGTTTTATCCAGCATCAGCACCACCACCGGTCCTTTTGGTGCGGGTGCCGCGCCGTGTAATAATTTCAGCGCCGCCAGCAAACGGTCCACGCCAATGGAAACACCGGTGGCAGGGACCAGCACGCCCTTGAAACGTTGCACCAGGTCGTCATAACGCCCACCGCCCGCGACCGATCCGAATTGCACCTTGCGGCCGGTTTCGTCGTGTACTTCAAAGGTCAGTTCCGCCTCGATCACCGGTCCGGTGTAATAATCCAGGCCGCGCACCACGCTGGGGTCAAACACCACCTGATCGGGGCCAAAGCCGCCAGCGTTCAGCAGCGCGTCGATCTCTTGCAGTTCCGTAACGCCTTCCAGCCCGATTTGGCTGGCGCCGACCAGATCGCGCAGATTGGCGCAGGTTTTGGCGCGATTCGTATCACCCGCCGCCAGAAAGCCGGTCACCCGGGCAATTTGATCCGCCGCCAGATTGGCGCCTTTGGTGAAATCACCGGATTCATCTTCGCGTCCCGGCCCCAGCAGCAGCCGCACGCCTTCCATGCCGAGCCGGTCCAGCTTGTCGATGGCGCGCAGGATGATCAGTTTGCTGTGCGCGTCATCCGCGCCGATGGTTTCCAGCACGCCGGTGAGGATTTTGCGGTTATTCACCCGAACCCGATAGTCGCCACGCGCAATGCCCAGCGCTTCCAGCGCATCGGCCAGCACCATGCACAATTCCGTATCCGCC
>CAMTVX010000089.1:0-7229 GCA_947085295.1 uncultured Alphaproteobacteria bacterium
AATCTCTGAGCATTGGACATTGCCTTGGTCCATGGGGTATGGTTCAATTTGTAGAATGAATTAGCTAACGGATAATACTGTATCAAGCTTATGGATTTTATTTTTGAGGGGTAAAGCATGTTAGCAGCGCTTGTACAAACGTATAACGATGTGATCGCACCACTGATATTAAGAGGAGGGCCAATTGTTGCTGTCCTTTTACTTATATCTGTCGTGGCGCTGGCAGTTATTATTGTTAAAATAGTACAGTTTTATTTTGCCGGAATTTATTCTGGCCCCCGTGCGCGCGCAAAAACCATTGATCCAATTCTTGAACTGGTTCGCGCCGGGGATTTTACATTGGCGCAAAATCGGGTTTCCACTCAAAAAGGACCGATTGCCAGGTTGATCGAGGCTGGTCTGATTGCCAGTTGGCGCGACCACCGCCGTGACACCGAGATCGAGGAAGAGCTTGGCCGTGTTGGCGGTAATCAGCTTGTGGCAATGCAATCCTATTTTCGCTGGCTGGAAGTGATCGGCAATATCGCGCCATTGCTTGGCCTGCTGGGTACTGTGATGGGCATGATTACGGCGTTTCAGCAGTTGGAAGTTGCAGGCAGCAAGGTTGATCCGTCGATCCTTGCAGGCGGCATATGGGAAGCGCTGCTTACCACCGAGGTGGGCTTGATGGTGGCTATTCCCGTTGTAACTATCCTTAACCTGCTGGAAAACCGCCTTGACCAGTATCGCCAGGAAATGCGCGACGTATCCGCGCGTTTGATGCATGCGCTGCATTCTGCCGAAAAACGCGCTGACGCAACGGGTGCACCAAGGCCCCAGGTGGCGCAATAGCCGGGGAATCACAAATCATGGGCATAATGGATGAACCTTTGCGCCGCTCGCGGAAGATGAGCATGACGTCGATGATCGATGTTGTGTTTTTATTGCTGATATTCTTTATGCTGATCAATACGTTTGGGAGCCCGCAGGTGTTGCGTTTTGCTACTCCTGCGGGCGAGCGTAAATCAGTCGAAAAGGATTTTAATCTGGCGCCTGTTTATATTCGTGGGGACAACAGCATCCGGATTAACGGTCAAACAGTCGGCCTCGACACGCTGAAAGCCGAAATGCTGAAAATAAAATCTCAGGCAACCGAAGTGACCCTTATGATAGTGGTGGAACCCGGTGCTAAAAATCAGGCGCTTATTCACGTGGTTGAGGCGGCGCGAAGTGCCGGCCTGAAAAACATAGCCATGAAAAAACTCAAGGATGCTCAGGCCATTTTACCCTCAATTGAAAATGGGGGGGAACAATGATTGATTTTGGACCAGAGCGCCCGAAGCGGGAATATGAATATCTGGTACCACTGATCAATGTGGTTTTCCTTCTCATCACCTTTTTTCTGATTACCGGAACAATGCAGACGGCTGAACCGGTAAAGGTGGAATTGCCACAAGGTACGCTTGACGAGACCAAACCCGCAGAAGCGATTACAATCTATGTTGGCGCGGATGGTTTCGTATATATTCTTGATCAGGTGATAGAGGCGCGCTTTGCGCCGTATATGTTGCGCAGTTTCTTTCTAAAAGAAGGGCACCGTTCGGTTCAGATACGGGCGGATAAAAATGCCGATGCCGAAACACTGATCGATATGATGGAACAGATGCGTGAAATAAATATCGAAGAGATTATTATTTTGACGGAGCATGGAAAATGAACGCGTCGCGTTCCATGCTGAACCCTGGGCATCGGCATCTGGCGGCATTTATTGTCGTATCGTTTCTGTTGCATGTTCTGTGGTTTGTCTGGTTCGCATTGCAGGGATCTGTGATGTTTGCAGTACAGGATAGTGGTGTGCTGGGCATTGGTGGTGGCGAAGACCTGGTGTTTGAATTGTCACGCGGTGATTCCGGCGGGCCGGAAGCAGAGCTTCCTGGTGCCGACATGGACCTGCAGGAAGCGCTTCCCGATATGTTAAGCGAAGATCAGGTCGAGGCGCCTCTGGTTGAAGAAGAGGCCGCAATACCCGTGGCGCCTGCCGAAGACACAATCGAAAAAGAAAAAGCTGCCGCTGCGGCAAAAGCGGCGCAGGCTGCATCCGAAGCGGCCAAAAAACGCAGCGGTGGCGACGGCGGCGATGCAGAAGAAACCAAACGCAACCGTGCCGGCACCGCATTAACGGGTCCGCAAATTACCGCATCTGCGGCGGGGCGTACCCTCAAACTGCTGGCGGGACGTCTGGACATTCCGGCTGGCAACCGGCTGATGAATGTGAAATTAAATCTGTTCCCGGACGGCACGATGCGTGTGGCGCTAACCTATTTTCACTACAAGACATTTCACAAACTTGTCACCTCAACCCGGAATTTCAAGGGCGATGGTAAATGGTGGGTTGAAAACAACAGCCTGTGTCTTCAGGCCATGGTTATCGATTACGGCACCATTAATTGTTACGATCTGAACCAGAAACCCGATGGTGCACTGGACCTGTATTTTTCAAAGTGCACAGGAAGATCCTCATCCACTTGCAGGCAGGACCGGCTCGGCGCGCAGGGCCAATTCAGCTCCGGAATTGAGTAGGGCTTGCGGGCGGGGCGCAGTTACCGTAAATAGCGGCACGCCAGTTTTCTCATAAGGATGCCGCAATGACCCACCCCAGCTTTGCTTCGGTTCAGGATATGCTGGTATCGCTGCGGCCATCCTATCCGGTGATGTGCTTCTGGCCGGAACGTATTGCAATGACGGCGCGCCGATTTCTGACCGGTTTTCCCGGCAAGGTGCTGTATGCCGTTAAATGCAACCCGCACGGTATTGTGCTGGATGCCATGCATGGCGCGGGCATCCGTGATTTTGACACGGCTTCCCTGAATGAAATTGCCCTGGTTGATGAACGCTTTGATGATGTGAATTGCTATTTTAATCATCCCGTAAAAAGCCGCGCGGCAATTGATTCAGCCG
The DNA here is from genome assembly GCA_947085295.1 of uncultured Alphaproteobacteria bacterium. GTDB lineage: Bacteria > Pseudomonadota > Alphaproteobacteria > UBA11222 > UBA11222 > UBA11222. Next base: position 2,938 of record CAMTVX010000089.1, read on the forward strand.
TGCGTGTGTATGGCGTAAACGATTTCGTGGTGGATTATCCGGGCGAGCTTGGCAAGCTGGTTGATATCGCGGGACCTGGCCATATCATTCAGGTGCGGTTGCGCACGCCCGGTGGTGTCGCCACATTTGATCTGTCGGCAAAATTTGGCGCGGATGAGGATATGGGTGTGGATCTTCTGCGTGAAGTGGTGGCGAAAAAATCTCTCCCCGCTGTTTCATTCCATGTGGGCAGTCAGTGCCGCAAGGCGTCCGCCTATGCCAAGGCGTTCGAAATTGTCGCCCGCGTACTGGACCGCGCAGGTGTTACCCCGGAATATATCAATGTCGGTGGCGGTTTCCCGGTATCGGACGCCGAAGTCAAGGCGCCCCCCCTGGAAGAATTTTTCCAGCAAATTCGCGAATCCGCCGCGCAATATGGCTTTCTGGATAAAATCCCATTGTTGTGTGAGCCCGGGCGCGGCATGGTCGCCGATGCGGCGTCGCTGATTACGCAGGTTCATCTGCGCAAGGACTATCAGCTATATCTGAACGAAGGTATTTTCGGCAGCCTGTCCGAAATCGTTTATGGCGACATGCGGCCGCCCTTGCAGGCAATCCGGTTAAGTGGGCCACTATCGAATGAAATGCGTCCTTTTACTTTGTTTGGGCCAACCTGCGATTCAAACGATGTCGTGCCGCACCAGTTTGCCCTGCCAAAGGATATCTCCGAAGGCGACTGGATTGAAGTGGGCGGCGTCGGCGCCTATTCCAATGCGCTGCAAAGCAGCTTTAACGGCTTCACCACCGATACCTTCGTCGCCATTCGCGGCACAACGCCAAGCGCGCTGGCGGCTTAATGCTTTTCCGTGATTGAGTGAATCGGCACACCCTTCGTCATCGCGAGCGAAGCGTGGCGATCCAGAGTCTTACGGCATGGCCTGTGTTTCTGACTCTGGATTGCCACGCTTCGCTCGCAATGACGTCGTTGCGTGTTAACTTAAAACAGAAAAATGCTAATTCATTTCAGGCAACAAAAAGCCCGCCGGTCAGGGCGGGCTTCGTGTTCGCTAACAGCGCGTATCAGACGCTGTAATACATTTGATATTCGATCGGATGTGGTGTGTGCTCAAACGCATGCACCTCTTCCATCTTCAGCTCAATATAGGAATTGAGCTGCTCATCGCTGAACACATTTCCCTTTTTCAGGAATGCGCGGTCCGTGTCCAGCGCTTCCAGCGCCTGACGCAGGCTGCCGCATACGGTTGGCACTTCTTTCAGTTCTTCTGGCGGCAGATCATACAGATCCTTGTCCATTGGTTCGCCCGGATGGATCTTGTTTTCGATACCATCAAGCCCTGCCATCAGCATCGCTGCGAACGCCAGATACGGATTGGCGGTGCAATCCGGGAAGCGCACTTCAACGCGCTTGGCCTTTGGGTTTTGCGCGAATGGAATGCGGCACGACGCCGAACGGTTGCGCGCCGAATAGGCCAGCAACACCGGCGCTTCAAAGCCGGGGATCAGTCGCTTGTAGCTGTTGGTCGAGGCATTGGTCAGCGCGTTCAGCGCCTTGGCGTGCTTGATGATGCCGCCAATATAATACAGGCATGTATCCGACAGATCGGCATAGCCTGAACCAGCGAAGGTGGGCTTTCCGCCCTTCCAGATTGACTGATGCACATGCATGCCGGAACCGTTATCGCCATAAAGCGGTTTCGGCATAAAGGTCGCCGTCTTGCCATAGGATGCGGCCACCTGATGAACCACATATTTGTAGATTTGCATCTGATCGGCAATATTGGTCAGGGTGCTGTATTTCATGCCCAGCTCGTGCTGCGCGGGCGCGACCTCATGGTGATGCTTTTCGGTGTCCAGTCCCATTTCACGCATGATGGCCAGCATTTCGGAACGCATGTCCTGAAGTGTGTCCATCGGCGGAACCGGGAAATAGCCGCCCTTTACGCGGGGACGGTGGGCCAGATTGCCGCCATCATATTTGGTGCCGGTATTGCTGGGGCTTTCGATGCTGTCAATCATGAAGCTGGTTTCGTTCATTTCGACTTTGTAACGCACATCGTCAAACACAAAGAATTCCGCTTCCGGGCCAAAATAGGCAGTGTCGCCCAGGCCGGTAAATTTCAGATAGGCTTCCGCCGCCTTGGCAGTGGAGCGCGGATCGCGGCTGTACGCCTGACCCGTCGAAGGTTCCAGAATGTCGCAAATCAGCACAAGCGTATTTTGCGCCATGAACGGATCCATCACGGCGGTGCTCAGATCGGGCATCAGCGTCATATCGGATTCATTGATGGCCTTCCAGCCAGCGATCGAAGAGCCGTCAAACATGATGCCTTCGGCAATCATGTCTTCATCGAATACACCGACATCCATCGTCAGATGATGCCATTTTCCGCGCGGATCGGTAAAGCGCAGATCAACGAATTTGACATCGTTGTCCTTGATGTTTTTCATGAGTTTATTGACGTCTGACATGTGTTCTTCCCTGTTGTAAAAGTGGTATTACAATGCTTCTTCGCCGGTTTCACCTGTGCGAATGCGCAGCGCTTCTTCGATGTTGCTGACAAACAGCTTCCCGTCCCCGATACGGCCTGTATGTGCAGCGCTTTTGATGGCGTCAATGGCGCGTTCCACCATATCGTCCGACAGCACGATCTCAATTTTTACCTTGGGTAAAAAATCGACCACATATTCCGCACCACGATACAGTTCGGTATGGCCCTTCTGGCGGCCAAACCCCTTGGCTTCAATGACTGTTATGCCCTGTAGTCCAATTTCGTGCAGCGCCTCTTTCACTTCATCCAGTTTGAACGGTTTAATGATCGCTTCGATCTTTTTCATGTGCGTTCAGCTTCCTGTTACTGTCTGTGTGATATTAGGCGGAATTAGGTGTGTGGAATCTTAATTAGCACGTGCCATGCCAGTTATGGATAGCATGTTACGGGCAGGAATTCTGCGATTGTTACCTCCAACCCGCACAGGAAACAATCCCGAATTTGCGCATTTTATAGGCAATTGGCATAAATATTCGGCGTAGCGGGCGATTCTGCCTATCTTGCCACAGGTGCGGTTTTATTGATGATCCGCCCCCACACCCAATTGTCCGGACATTATACAGGCGTTTGATTGCCCAAAGGATGTGATACTGGTTCAAAATATAGAACAAACTGGAAAATGCCGTGATTCACTTCTGCTTCAATGCACCCTAGTCCAGCGATGAAACCATTAGGTATCATTGCAGGTGGCGGCCCAATTCCGCTGATGCTGGCGCAACAATGCCAGGCAGAAGGACGGCCGTTCTTTATCGCCGGGATCATTGGTGCAGCATCGCCTGATATCGCCCGGTTCCCGCATCAATGGGTTGGTATTGGCGCTGTTGGGGCGCTGATGCGCGCGCTGCGACGGCATGCCTGTGAAGAAGTGGTTTTTATCGGCGCGGTGCGACGGCCTGATTTACGCAATCTGAAGCTGGATTGGGGCGGTATTCAGTTTTTACCACGCTATGCCCGCGCGGCGCTGGGCGGTGATGATCAGCTTTTGCGCGCACTGGTCACAGAGTTTGAGCGTCGCGGGTTTCAGGTGATTGGCGTCCACGAACTTTTGGGCGATATCTGCGCCCCTGCGGGCATATTGGGAAGGGTGCAGCCCCGTCCGGGTGATCAGGTGGATATTGCCCGCGCACTGCACGTGGCACGTCAGATCGGGGTGCTGGATATCGGGCAGGGGGCGGTCGTCTGTGGTGGTGTGGTGCTGGCGGTCGAGGCCGCCGAAGGCACAGACGCCATGCTGGCCCGCTGCGCACAACTGCCACAGGGCCTGCGCGCCACCCTCGACAGCAAAGGCGGCGGTCGCCGTGGGGTGCTGGTAAAGTTGCCAAAACCCGGGCAGGACCGGCGCATCGACATGCCAGCGATTGGTATGACAACTTTGCGCCTGGCGGCGGCGGCGGGCCTTGCCGGAATTGCATTCGAGGCGGATGGCGCTCTGCTGGTGGATGTTCCCGCCATGATCCGCGAGTCAGATCTGCTGGGCATGTTTCTAATTGGCCTGAACGCCGATGGGGAAAGCGGGTGACAGCCGCGCCGCTACGACTGATGCTGATTGCGGGCGAGCCGTCCGGCGATGCACTGGGGGCGGACCTGCTGAACGCGCTGGCGCAAATTTCCGGGCGACGGATTGAGGCGTTTGGCGTTGGCGGCGCTGCGATGGCGGCGGCGGGTCACCACAGCCTGTTCGAGATGACCGATCTTTCTGTGATGGGTGTGGCAGAGGTGCTGCCCAGATTACCGCAATTGCAA
>CAMTVX010000090.1:0-16960 GCA_947085295.1 uncultured Alphaproteobacteria bacterium
CCCCCAGGGTGTCATCCCGGACTTGTTCCGGGATCCAGGGCCTCAAACACAGGCTTTCCCGTGTGACTCCTGGACCCCGGCACAAGGCCGGGGTGACAGCCCGTGTGTTGGTCCTGGTTCAACCTAAACGTGACGCGCTCTAGCACACACACCTCAAAACAGTTTCAGCAGGCGATCAATATAGTTCAGCTCCTCAATCGGGCGGCGGCGCTGGCTGGCGCGCAGTTCCAGTTCACGGCGGATTTGCAGGGCGCGTTCGATGTCGAATTGTTCCGGTAAGGCCGTGCCCCCGGCGCTATCATTGGCCATGGGGCGGCCAAGCGGATCCTTGTCCTGTCGCGGCGCGCCATTTTCATTGCCTTCGCCATTTTGCGCCTGGGCTTTGGCGTCTTCCTCGCGCAGCATTTTAGCCAACGCGCTGGCGCCTGCGCGCAACTGATCCATTGCCTGACCTTGTTGATCCAGCGCGTCGCCGGTTTCTCCCTTGCGCAAGGCTTTTGCCGCTTCGCGCATGGCGCGTTCCGCGCGGCCAAGCGAATTAGGGCCGTCCTGTGTTGTTGATTGATCCAGCCTGCCCTTTAGATCTTCCAGTGCGCCGCGCAGTTTTTCCTGATCGCGGGCAATGCCGCCTTTACCTTCCCCGCTGCCCTGCTGGTCGCGCTGACGGTGGGTTTCGTCCTGCAACTGCTGCTGCTGGCGCATCATGTTGGATAAATCCTTCAGGGCGTCGCCATATAGCATCTGGGTTGCGGTTTTTTGATTACCGGCCTGTCCGGGGCGCATGTTTTCCAGAATATTCTGAAGTTTGGAAAGCATTTCCTGCGCCGCTTCACGCGCGCCCGACCTGGTCAGTTTTTCGATTTGATCCATTAGCATATCAAGATCGGATTTATTGATCGTGTCAGAATTTTCCTGATTTGGGCTGGTCGGCGGCACATCTTCTTCCAGCAATTGCTCCGTCATGGCCTGTACATAACGTTCCAGCGCATCGCGCAGCGCCTGTGTGAGATCGGCTATTTCCTTGTCGCTGGCGCCATCGCGCAATGCCTGCATAAGGGCTTTTTGCAACGCGCGTATCTCGTTGCTGGCAATCGACAGATTGCCATCCTCTATTCGCAGGGCAACCTGCCACAACAGATCAACCACCTGTGTGCGGGCAGCCTTATCATTATGTATATGTTCGATGCGGTGCCTTGCCACACGCATTGCCAGATAAACCGGTATTTCCGGTGTGAATTTATCCGGGTACCGACTTAATGCATCGAGCGACTGAATGACGTGCCGGTCTTTGTCCGGCTTTGTCGCCACCTTACGCCGCTGTTCGATAATGGCGCGGGCCAGCGGGTTACTGAACTGACGTTGCGGTAAATTCAGCGCAATGGGCTGGCTGCGCCCGATCTGGCCCGCAGCATCTGTTGCGATCAGGGTGATGCGAACCGGCTGCCCGGCCCAGGCATGTGCGGCCAGATCGGCATAGGCGATCTGGCCGTTTTTGGCATTGGCCTGCGGCGTGGGAAATTCCACCCGCAGCGGCGCTTCGGAAGATGCGGCATTTGTGGAGACAAGTTTAATCTCGGCAGCGGCGGCAACAACGCCGTAATCATCGCTAACGCCATATTTGAAGCGCAATCCGTGCTGCCGGGTGACGGTAATGTCTTCCAGCAGATTAATAATGGGCGGCCGATCGGGAATGACCGTGATCTGCCATTCCCGATCGGCTGCGCCGGACTGACGTAACAGTATGTGCTGACTGTGTTGCAGTATTACCGACAGATGATGATTGGCGCTGTCAATTTTCGTCATCGGCAGACGCTGTTTTTTACCGGTGTCCGGTGACAGTCGCAATTCCGCGTCACGTCCACCAAACAGGCGCATCGAAAGCTCACTGCCTGTGGGAACCGATATCGGGGCGTCAGGCGATACAGCGGCAAGTGCTGCACCGGCCAGCATCACAGGCGCCGCACCGGTATAGGCGGGGGGCGTGATCCAGGCTTCCAGCCGCGACTGGGGCGGGGGCGCGCCCAGAACCGTCGGCATAAAGCCCGCTTCGATGCGCGCCAGCCATTGCGAGCCTGCCGCAATCAATCCGGCGATCAACAGGATGCCAGCCATCTGCCGCACGCCGTGGCGATCAAACCGGATAGCACGCGGGCGCGGCAGAACAAATTTCAGACGCGGCAGGCTCTGTCGTATGCGCGACAAATGCGCGCGCCACAGATTTCGGGCGTCAACGGTATTGGCGCCCAGTTCGGGTCGATCCTCCAGGGCGCGCAGGGGATGATGCAGAAGATTATTATCGCGTTCAATGCGCGCCAAAATCGCGCGGCGATCCGGCAGCCTGACCTGCGCGCGCTGGCGCATCATCGTGGCGGCGCTGAACAATACCAGCGCCAGCAAACCCAGCCAATGCACAAATGCGGGAACCAGACGCCAGATATCAAACAGCGACAGCGCCAGAAAAAACGCCAATGCGCACACAGGTTGCCAGAAATTTTGCCAGAGCGTTTCCCACACAACCGCAAGCCGGGCCAGCATCACACGCCTGCGCAATCCCGGAATCATTTCGGGATCATTTTGTGGCGGCGTATGTTCGGCCCCGGTTATCTGTGTCAATCGCGTCAGCTTTCCTGGTTCAGCCAATCGGGGATGCAGTCCAGCCCCAGCAACTGTTCATATGTCTGGCGCGGACGCACAACGGCAAACTCCGCACCGCGCACCAGCACTTCGGGTATCAGCAGACGGGCATTATAAGTGCCCGATTGCACAGCCCCATAGGCACCCGCCGATAGTATCGCCAATAAATCATTTTCGCCAAGCACTGTCAGTTCACGATTGCTTGCAAAACTGTCGCCGGTTTCACAGATCGGGCCAACCACATCATAAATCTGCATGGGGGTGGTGGCCAAAGGCTCTCTGATCGGCCAGATTTCGTGCCAGGCATCATACAGCGTTGGCCGGATCAGATCATTCATCGCCGCATCGACAATGGCGAAATGGCGGCTTTCGCCATGTTTCACATAGATCGTGCGGCACACCAATACGCCCGCATTGCCGATAATCATCCGGCCCGGTTCAAAAATCAGGCGGCATCCCAGATCGCGGAAAATGTCCATCGCCATTGCCGCATAATCATTGGGCAGCGGCGGGTTGTCATTGGATTGCTCATACGGAATGCCCAGCCCGCCGCCCAGATCGATGGTGGAAATTGAATGTCCGTCACTTCGCAACGCGATGGCAAGCTCGCGCACCTTGGCAAAGGCTTTGCGGAATGGCGCAAGCTCGGTCAACTGGCTGCCAATATGCACATCGACGCCAACAATGCGCAGGTGTGGCAATTGCGCTGCCTGGGCATAAACCGCGCGGGCGCGCGCGATGGGAATGCCGAATTTATTTTCGGATTTGCCGGTGGAAATCTTGGCGTGGGTTTTTGCATCTACATCCGGATTAACGCGGATGGCGATGGCCGCCACCTTTCCCAATGACGCGGCAACCTCGTTCAGGGCCAGCATTTCGGGTTCGGATTCCACATTGAATTGCGCAATGCCCGCATCCAGCGCATACGCCATTTCCGTGCGGGTTTTACCGACACCGGAAAACACAATTTTATGGGCGGGGATGCCTGCCGCCAGCGCGCGGCGCAATTCGCCTTCTGATACAATATCAGCGCCGCACCCCAGTCTGGCCAGGGTGCGAATGACCGCCAGATTGCCGTTGGCCTTTAACGAATAACAGACCAGCGAATCCTGCCCGGCAAAAGCGCCGGAAAACACCGAATAATGGCGCTCAATTGTCGCGCTGGAATAGCAGTAAAACGGCGTGCCCACGACCGCCGCAATGCGCGAGAGCGCCACATCCTCGGCATAGAGTTCGCCATTGCGATAATGAAAATGATGCATGCGGTGTTATTCTTTATCTCTGTCTTTGTTCCATTCACGCTCTACCCGCGAGTCTTCGGCACCACCGGGAGGTACTTCCAGTACGCCCTTTTTTCCACAGGCGCTGAGCAGCGCCAGAACCAGAAATATCCAGGCCTTGTGACGCATCATTCGATGTCCTTTCTGGCAGCAGCAATGGCTTTGCTGACCCGGTCCGGCGCGGTGCCGCCAAAACTGGTGCGGCTGGCAACCGATGCCTGTACCGACAGCATGGCGCGGGCCGCGTCGGTAATGCGCGGTTCCACACCCTGTAGATCAGCCAGGCTTAATTGCTCCAGCGTTACAGATTTGGATTCGGCGCGCTTGACCACCTCACCGGTAATATGATGCGCCTGCCGGAACGCAATGTTCAATTCACGCACCAGCCAGTCGGCCAGATCGGTTGCCGTGCTGTAACCCTTGCCCGCAGCAGCCAGCATGACATCCGGTTTAATGATCATGGTACGGATCATTCCGGTCATGGCGGCGATGCACAGGTTCATGGTATCGGCGGCGTCAAACACCTGCTCCTTGTCCTCCTGCATGTCCTTGGAATAAGCCAGCGGTAATCCCTTCATCACCATCAGCAATGCAGTGAACGCGCCGCTCACGCGCCCGGTCTTGCCCCGGATCAGTTCAGCGGCATCAGGGTTGCGCTTTTGCGGCATGATGGATGAACCGGTGGAAAATTCATCGGTCAGGGCGATAAAGCCAAACTGCGCTGAGGACCAGAACACAATCTCTTCGGCCAGCCGCGACAGATGCGTGGCGCAAATTGCGCAGACCGCTAGGAACTCCAGCGCGAAATCCCGGTCGGATACGGCGTCCAGCGAATTGCGCATGGGATGCGAAAAGCCCAGCGCCCGCGCCGTCTGTTCCCGGTCAATCGGAAACGAGGTGCCCGCCAGTGCGGCGGCCCCCAGCGGGGATTCGTTCATGCGCCGCCGCGCGTCGTTAAAGCGTCCCCGATCACGGCCAAACATTTCCACATAAGCCAGCAGATGATGTCCAAACGTCACCGGCTGCGCGCTTTGCAGATGGGTAAAGCCCGGCATGATGGTGGCCGCATGTTCATCGGCGCGCGCCAGCAATATGCGTTGCAGATCGCGCAAGGCGCCCTCCAGATGATCGGTGGCGTCACGCACCCACAAACGAAAATCCACCGCGACCTGATCATTGCGCGAGCGCGCCGTGTGCAGCCGCCCCGCCGCCGGGCCGATCAGTTCCGCCAGCCTGGCTTCGATATTCATGTGAATATCTTCCAGCGCCTCGCTGAAAATGAACGTGCCTGCGGTGATTTCGCCCAGAATTTTGTCCAGGCCGCCCTGAATCTGCACGCCGTCCGCCGCGCTGATAATGCCCTGCGCCACCAGCATCTCGCAATGTGCTTTGGAACCGGCTATATCCTGGGCATATAATCGCTGATCAAACCCGATCGAGGCATTGATGCGCGCCATGATTTCTGAGGGGCCGCCGGTAAAACGGCCGCCCCACAGCGTGTTCGCGCCGCCTGCCTGGCCGGGGGATGGTTTTTTGCTCATGGTTCTGATCTGGCCTAAAGGGGATAGTGTAAAGCAATGTCGGGCAAACGCACAGAAATAGCCACCAAAATGGTCAGGATATTCGCCATGTTTCTGATCGGCGCGGTATACGCCATTGCGGGGCTTTCTGGCAATGTTGCTGCTGCCACTGATAAGGCCGCGCCCGCGTCGGGCCTGCAGAATTTTGTCCTTAAATCCGTGCCTGCCCCCCTGCCCCAGGTGCAGTTTCAGGATGCCGCAGGGGCGTTTCATGATCTGTCGGAATTTAACGGCAAAGTGATTCTGGTCAATTTCTGGGCCACCTGGTGCGCGCCGTGCCGCGCCGAAATGCCGTCACTGGACCGCCTGCAACAGGCCATGGGCGGCAAGGATTTTGAGGTGGTGATCATCAGCCTGGACCGCGCCGGATACGACAAGGCGGCGGCCTTCCTGAACGAAATCGGGGTCAAAAACCTGACCACCTTTATTGATCCGGGCATCAAGGCAGCGCGTAAACTGGGCGCCCTGGGCCTGCCGGTAAGCCTGCTGCTAAACCGCAAAGGCGACGAAATCGGCCGCCTGACCGGCCCGGCGGAATGGGATTCCGCCGAGGCCAAAGCGCTGATTGCGCGGCATTTGGGGGCTTACTAAGGGCGTTTCAGAGCGTCGTAGATGAACTGGCCGCCCAGTTGCAGCCCGTCCGGGGCGATGCCGTGACCGACGCCGCGTGATATGTGTGATTGCACGGTCAGGCCCGCCTTGACCAGCGCTTCTACCGCCGCGTGCATGCGGCTGACGGGCAGCATTTCGTCTTCATCGCCGTGGATCATCAGGATGGGGGGCTTGACCCTGACTTCGCCCTGCAATTTATCGGGTCCGGCCAGCGCACCGGAATAGCCGACAATACCGGCCGGCTGTTTGGCGCGGCGCAGGCCTACCTGTAACGACATCATCGTGCCCTGGCTGAAACCCACCAGCACCAGGCGGCTTTCATCCAGACCGTGGCGGGCCAGTTCCTGATCAATAAAATCATTGAGGATCGGGGCCGCGCGGGTGACGCCGCGATACATTTCTTCGGGATCCAGCCGGGTAATGCCAAACCATTGATAGCCCATCGGCGACATCTCACAGCGCTCCGGCGCATTGGGCGAGACAAAGGCTGTGCCCGGCAGCAGCTTTTGCCAGAAGGGCGCAAGACCGATCAGATCATTGCCATCCGCGCCATAGCCGTGGCACAAAATCACCAGACTGTCGGCTGGCCCGCCATTGGCCGGATCAATCCTTGGCCCGTCAATCATTGCATTCGCCATGCTGTTTCCTTTATTCGCTGATATATTGTGATAGACGCATCATAGATATTCATGCCGCGCGCCGCCAGCCTTGCTTGGGACAATTTTTTCATGCGCATCAACAGCCCGGCCATTACCCGTTTTGCACCCAGCCCCACGGGCCTGCTGCATCTCGGCCATGCCGTGGCGGCACTGGTGGCGCATGATCTGGCGCAACAAACCGGTGGTCAGTTTCTGCTGCGTATCGATGATATAGACGCCAGCCGCTGCCGCCCGGAATTTGAAACAGCAATCCATGAAGACCTGCACTGGCTTGGCCTAGACTGGCGCCCGCCTGTTCGGCGGCAGTCGGATTGTCAGATGGAATATCAGGCGGCGCTGAACCGGCTGCGTGAACTAGGGCTGCTCTATCCGTGCTTTTGCACCCGAAAGGAAATATTGGCAGAAGCGGCGCGCGCCCAGGACGCACCACATGGGGCCGATGGCCCAATATATCCGGGTACGTGCCGCAGGCTTTCGGCGGATGAAAGCCAGGCGCGCATGCAAACCGGCGCGGTGGTGGCGCTGCGTCTTGATAACGCAAAGGCGATGGCGCTTGTCTCGACGCCACTGACCTTTGATGAGCATGGTGCAGGCCCGCAGGGCGAACACGGCACCCTCACGGTGCGCCCCCAGGCGTCAGGCGATATTGTACTTGCGCGCGGTGGTACGGCGGGCCTTGCGGGGTGCAGCTATCATCTGGCTGTGGTGGTGGATGATGCCGCGCAAAAAATCAGTTGCGTCACCCGGGGCCGCGATCTGTTTTTTGCAACCCATATTCAGCGTCTGTTACAGGCCGTGCTGGAATTGCCTGTGCCGGAATATCTGCATCACGCGCTGGCGGTGGATGCGACGGGAAAACGGCTGGCCAAACGTCACGACGCATTAAGTCTGCGGCATTTGCGGGAGCAGGCAATGACGCCCGCCACAGTGCGGGCAATGGCGCAAGCAGTTATCTGCTAACCCGCAATGCGGATATCGTCACCCTGCGCCTTCAGTGCCGCCTGGGAATTTTTGCGGGCGGCGCACCAGCTTATCAAATCATCCAGCGCCAGTGGCTTGCTGTAAAAATAGCCCTGCACCTGATCGCAGCCTTCCTGTTTCAGAATGTTTAACTGTTTTTCTTCTTCAACGCCTTCGGCAATAACCTGCAAATGCAGGCTGTGCGCCAGCGCAATAACCGCGCGCACAATGGCGATGTCTTCTGCATTGGCCGACATTTCAGTGATAAACGAACGGTCGATCTTCAGTGTACTGAGTGGAAACTGACGTAAATAAGTCAATGAAGAATAGCCGGTGCCAAAATCATCCAGCGACAGGCCAACGCCCAACAGATACAGGGCATTGAGCGTGACGCTTGATTTCTCAATGTCATCCATCACCATGCTTTCGGTGATTTCTACCTCCAGGCGCTTGGCGGGCAGACCTGTCTCTTTTAACACCCGGCTGATCATGCCAATCAGACCTTTGTGCAGCAGCAAATTTGCCGAAAGATTGACGGATACCCGCTCAATATCCATACCAATATCCAGGCATCGCTTGAGACCGGCGCAGGCGGTTTTGATTACCCATTCGGTCATCGGAAAGATAAGCCCGGATGCTTCGGCAATAGGTACAAACATCACGGGCGGTATCATGCCGCGCTCAGGATGCTGCCAGCGTATCAGCGCTTCGACACCGCACACTTCGCCCGTGTGGATATTTACCTGGGGCTGATAATGCAGCACGAGCTGATCATTGGTTATGGCGTCACTCAGTTCATCTTCCAACTGCCTGCGCAGCCGGACCTGTTCGTTCAGGGCGGCGTCAAACACCTGATACCGGCCAGCGCCAGACTGTTTGGCGCTGGACAGCGCCAACTGGGAATTTTTGAGCAATGTCTCGGCATTATTGCCGTTAGTGGGGTAAATCGTAGCGCCGATGCAGCAGGTAATATTTAGCTGCTGATCATTAATCGTGAAAGGTTCAGCAAGAGCTTCAAGAATTTTATGCGCAAGGCCGTCGACAATTTTTGTCGCTTTGGAATTGCTGACCAGTACGGCAAACTCGTCCCCGCCAAAACGCGCCACTGAATCCGTCGCACGCATGCATTGACGGATCCGGCGTCCTACCTGCTGCAACAATAAATCCCCGGCAGTCGCCCCGATCCTTTCATTGATATCCTTGAAATTATCAATATCAATGATCATCAGCACAACGCCACGATCAAATCGGTCCGAATGACGCAACGTGTTTTTTAACCTGGACTGAAAATATACACGATTGATCAGGCCGGTCAGTTGGTCCTGATACGCCAATCGGCGAACATTGCGTTCGGCCCATTTGCGCTTCACTCTTTCACGGCGCAACACTGCTGCATGTTTGAGTATCTGGGCGCGCGGCTGCATGACAGTTGCAGCCTCCGGGCTGGCAGCCGGGATCACGGGCGTTGAGGTGTTTCGTCCAAAAATAATCTCATATTGACGCCCGCCCGCCCAATGATGGGCGCATGTCAGTTCCAGATTATGCCAGCCAGTTTTGGCAGAGCCCAATCGGCAATGGCTGCGCGCGCCCAGCCCCGGCGTTACGGCGTCAACGGGGCTGCGCCACCAGGCATTCAGGGTCCAGCTATCCGCCTCATGCACCAGCGCGCTGAAATGCCGCCCGACCGGACTTTGATCCCTGGGTTTTTCACTGCCAAGCAGCCGTAACGCGGCGTGATTCATCAAAATGATTTCGCCATCCAGGCACAGACAGGCAAAATCGGCAGCGCCCGCGATCAGCCTGGAGGCTACCGCAAGCTCTGGACTATCATGCCCTTTTAATTCATTCCCCAAACTCACAAGCAACTCCTGTTGGCAATGCCAGCTTTTCTATTCTGCCTGGCGTACCAGCAAATTTATCCGGTTCCCTGATGGAACGGCCCAAGAGTAAGGGAAAAAAAATTACATTTCGTTAATAGGAAAAGCTTGCCCGGTTCAAACAATTGCCTTGTAAATCAAATTATTAAGCATAATTTCCGGGGCCAGGCGGCGTTAGCGATTGCGCGTCTCGAAATGGGTGATCCCATGATCGGGGCCCTTATGAAGGATCAGATCGGCGCGCGGTTTTGTAGGCAGGATATGATCGTTCAGATTTTTGCCATTGATTGTGGACCAGACAAAATCCACCACTGCCAATCGTTGTTCAGCAGATAGCGGTGCAAATCGCGCGTAAAACGAATTTGGGTCATTCACGGCTGCTTCGGTCAGCACCAGAAAGCGTTCCGTAAACCATTTCTTAATCAAAACTTCGTCTGCATGCAGATAAATCGAATAGTCAAAATAATCCGATGCGGACAAATGATCGCCGCCGCCATCCGGCAGATGCGGCTGTAAAACATTAATACCTTCGACAATCACGATATGCGGATTTTGGATCACCTGCCCCTGATCGGGCAGGATGTCATAGATGGCGTGGGAATATACTGGCGCGGTCACACCGGTCTCGCCGGATTTAAGCCGCCTGAGAAAGCTGACTAATCCGTTGCCGTCGAAACTTTCCGGGAACCCCTTACGTTCCATGAGGCCGCGTTGTTCCAGCTCAGTATTCGGGAACAAAAATCCATCGCTGGTGACCAGCGCCACATCCGGGTGTTCCGGCCACGCCGCCAGGGCATACTGCAAATATCTGGCGGAGGTGCTCTTGCCGACGGAGACACTGCCTGCAAGGCCAACAAGGAAGGGCGGCGTCAGGGGCGGCGTACCCAGCATGGTTGCCATTTGGGCATGCAGTGCAGCACGGGCGCTGATCCGCTGATGGATCAGCAATGCCAGCGGCAGGTAAACCGAGGCAAAATCAGAGGCGCTCTCATGCGTCCCGTCCTGGGCCAGCCGCGACAGGGCATTGGACGCCACGACATCCGGGATTTCTTTCTGAAGTCGCGCCAGAACGGCCCGCTGGTGTTGTTGAAAAGCCATAATATTGATCCTCAAACCGGCCCGGCCGACTATAACACGTAATTTTTCCAACAGCATACGCTTGACCGGAGGCGCAAGAGTGTGATTCTGTCAACAAATGGATTTGCGTCATGAAATGCGTCGAAGATTACGCCACGCGGCGGTGCCGGTGATTTGCGCCTGCGCGGTGGTTTACTTTGGCTACCACGCCATCCAGGGGGATCACGGTTTGATTACCTATCTGCGCTATGGCCAGTATATCGGATCCCTGCAAACCGAATATGACCAGACCATTCAGGCCCGCGAAAGGCTGGAGCATCGGGTCTCACTGTTACGTTCACAAAGCCTGGATCCCGACCTGCTGGAAGAACGCGCCCGCGACGTTCTGGGCTTTGCCCATCCCAATGACCGGGTAATCTATCTGGATCAACTGCCCAAAGATGGGGCCAAGCTCGATTGATTGTTTAATTAATCTGTTATTTCAATGATTTATTGATATTTTACAGATTAGGTCTGGTTCCGCATAGTGGACAAAGTGAAGATAGCTGAAGGAGCTTGGGTCTGGGATGGCTGCTGCATCTGCCAATAAATCTGCCAAGACTGCACCACAAAAGGCGCCGTCACAGTCCGGGTTGGAAATCCTGCCACACCTTTATCGTGAAATGCTGCTGATCCGCCGCTTTGAAGAAAGGGCGGGCCAGATGTATGGCATGGGCCTGATCGGTGGCTTCTGCCATCTGTATATTGGCCAGGAAGCGGTGGTGGTCGGGATGCAGGCCGCCAGCCAGGAGGGCGATCAGATGATTACCGCCTATCGCGATCATGGCCATATGCTGGCTATGGGGCTGGACCCGAAAGGCGTAATGGCGGAACTGACCGGGCGCGCTGGCGGACTGTCCAGAGGCAAGGGCGGCTCCATGCATATGTTCAGTATCGAGAAGAATTTCTATGGCGGACATGGCATTGTAGGGGCGCAGGTGTCGCTGGGCACCGGGCTGGCCTTTGCCAATGCCTATCGCGGTAATGGCGCGGTTGCGATGGCCTATTTTGGCGACGGCGCCAGCAATCAGGGCCAGGTCTATGAAAGCTTCAATATGGCGGAGCTGTGGCGGCTTCCTATCGTCTATGTGATAGAAAATAATCACTATGCCATGGGCACGTCTGTGGAACGCTCCAGCGCGATGCCTGATCTGCATCGGCGCGGGGAAAGCTTCGCCATTCCCGGGCGCAAGGTGGATGGCATGGATGTGTTGACTGTGCGCGACGCCGCGCTGGATGCCCTCGAACATTGCCGTTCTGGCAAGGGGCCAATCATTCTGGAAATGATGACCTATCGCTATCGCGGGCATTCCATGTCCGACCCGGCAAAATATCGCACCACCGAAGAAGTACAGAAAGTGCGCGCCGAACAGGATCCGATTGACAGGGCGCGCGCCAGATTATTGACTGAGGGCCTGATCGACGAAGCCGGACTGAAAGAAATAGACCGCGAGGTCAAAGCCATTGTTGCGGAATCTGCGGAATTTGCCCAGACCAGTCCCGAACCTGATCCGGCGGAATTATTCACCGATATATTGCGCTGATATTACGCTGTAACGGAGCTGAAAAAGAAATGCCCATCCAGTTGTTAATGCCCGCTCTCTCGCCCACCATGGAGGAAGGCAAGCTTGTGAAATGGCTGGTCAAGGAGGGCGGCAAAATTCAGGCGGGCGACATCATCGCCGAGATCGAAACCGACAAGGCGACGATGGAATATGAATCAGTGGATGACGGCATTATCGGCCGCCTGTTATTTCCCGATGGCGCGGAAGGCATCAAAATCAATACGCCCATTGCGCTGATATTGCAGGATGGCGAAGCCGCAACCGCGATGGACGGGTTTTCTGTCACCGCGCCTGTTGCGCCAGCGCCGGCTGTGGCGCCTGCAAAAACGCCAGTAATGGCAAAACCGGCAGCAACAGCGAAGGCCACAGAACCCGAAGTGCCAGCCGGAACAAAATTTGTCAGCATGACGGTGCGTGAAGCCCTGCGCGATGCGATGGCCGAAGAAATGCGCCGCGACGATGATGTGTTTTTGATGGGCGAGGAAGTGGCGCAATATGAAGGCGCCTACAAAATCAGTCAGGGCCTGCTGGCGGAGTTCGGCCCCCGGCGCGTGGTAGATACGCCGATCACGGAACATGGGTTTGCGGGTATTGGTGTTGGCGCGGCGCTGGCGGGCCTTAAGCCCATTGTCGAATTCATGACCTTTAATTTTGCCATGCAGGCCATTGATCACATCATAAATTCGGCGGCCAAAACCCTGTATATGTCTGGCGGGCAGTTGGGCGCGCCGATTGTATTTCGCGGTCCTAATGGCGCGGCGGCGCGTGTGGCGGCGCAACATTCGCAATGCTATGCTGCCTGGTATTCGCAAATTCCAGGCCTGATTGTGATCGCGCCCTATGATGCCGCATCCGCCAAGGGATTACTGAAAGCGGCCATCCGCAATCCCAATCCGGTAGTGTTTCTGGAAAACGAAAAACTGTACGGGCGCAGTTTTGATGTACCCGTTCTGGATGATTTTGTGCTGCCGATTGGCAAGGCGCATATTATTCGCCCGGGACGTGATGCAACCATTGTGAGCTTTTCGATTGGCGTGGGAAAATCGCTGGAGGCGGCGGAAATACTGGCCGCAGAAGGTATTGATGTTGAGGTGATTGATCTGCGCACCTTACGCCCGATGGATATGGAAACCGTGCTGGCGTCCGTGCGGCGCACCAACCGCTGCGTCGCCGTCGAAGAGGGCTGGCCGCAATCCGGTATCGCCGCTGAAATCGCCGCCAGCATTATGGAGCATGGTTTTGATGATCTGGACGCGCCGGTTATTCGGGTGTGCGGCAAGGATGTGCCAATGCCGTATGCCGCCAATCTGGAAAAACTGTCGCTGCCGCAGCCCGATGATATTGTCGCTGCGGTGAAAACCGTATGTTACCGCTAGGGCCGCGCACATGATCACCATCACCATGCCCGCACTGTCGCCCACCATGGAAGAAGGCAAACTTGCGAAATGGTTCGTCAAGGAAGGCGATAGCGTAAAAGCGGGCGATATTATTGCCGAGATCGAAACCGACAAGGCGACAATGGAATATGAATCCATTGATGACGGTATTGTCGGACGGCTGCTGGTCAGCGAAGGCCAGGAAGCCATCAAGATCAATGCGCCCATCGCGGTGTTTCTGGAGGCGGGCGAGGATAAGGCGGCGCTGGCGAATTTTACGCCGGCCGCAGCGCCTTCTGTTGCTGTCGCCAAAGCCATGCCGGTTGCGCCCGCGCCCGACGCGATGCCGGAAACAAAGCAACATCCATCCGTACCCGGACAAAAACCCAATGCCCGGATTATCGCCAGTCCGCTGGCGAAACGCCTTGCCGCGCAAAAGGGTCTTGATCTGGCACGCATCACCGGCAGTGGCCCGCATGGCCGCATCATCAAGCGCGATCTGGAAGGTGCGCAGCCTGTTGCCGCTATGGCCGCTGTCGCGCCAGTTGTGGCCAAACCCGCTGGCAATGAGCTGGCGCTGTTTGCCGAGGGCTCGTACGAATTGGTTGCCCACACGGCCATGCGCAAAACCATTGCGCGGCGTCTGACGGAATCCAAAAGCACCATTCCGCATTTCTATCTGACCATAGACTGTGATCTGGATGCATTGCTGGAAATGCGCGAACAATTGAATGGGCGCGCGCCAAAGGGCGATGATGGGTATAAACTCAGCGTCAATGATTTTATCATTCGCGCATCTGCATTGGCGTTGAAGCGCGTGCCAGAGGCGCACGCGTCCTGGACCGATGCCGGATTATTGCGCCACAAACATGCGGATATTGGTGTGGCGGTTTCCATTGATGGCGGGCTGATCACGCCGATCATCCGTTATGCCGATGGCAAGGGGCTGGCTGAAATTTCGAATGCCATGCGCGATCTGGCGCAACGCGCGCGGGCGCGCAAACTGAAACCCAATGAATATGAAGGCGGAACGTTTTCCATCTCCAATCTGGGCATGTTCGGCATCCGGGAATTTTCCGCCGTTATCAATCCACCGCACAGCATGATCCTTGCGGTGGGCGCAGGCGAGCAACGCCCGGTGGTAAAAAACGGCGCGCTGGCTATCGCCACGCTAATGAGCTGTACGCTGTCCTGCGATCACCGGGTTGTTGACGGCGTGCTTGGCGCGCAATTTCTGAATGTGTTCAGAGGGTTTATCGAAAACCCCCTGACCATGTTGTTGTGAGGCTGACGATGACAAATATTTTACGTCATTGCGAGGAGCGAAGCGACGCGGCAATCCAGAGTCTCACGCAAAGGCCTGAGTTTGTGACTCTGGATTGCCACGCTTCGCTCGCAATGACAATTAGCTGGCGCTGGTGTAATTGATGGCTGAAAATTCCTATGATGTCGTGGTCATCGGTTCAGGTCCCGGCGGTTATGTGGCGGCGATCCGGGCGGCGCAATTGGGGCTGTCCGTGGCGGTTATTGAGCGCGATCAGTTGGGCGGCATCTGCCTGAACTGGGGCTGCATTCCGACCAAGGCGCTGTTGCGATCCGCCGAAGTGTATCATCTGGCGCAGCATCTGGATGCGTTTGGACTGGCGGCGGATAATGTGCGCTTTGACGCCGCAAAAATCGTCAAGCGCAGCCGCGACGTCGCGACGCGGTTGAACGGCGGCGTCAAACATCTGCTGAAGAAAAACAAAGTCACGGTGATCGAAGGCGTGGCCGCACTGGCGGGCAAGGGCAAAATTACCGTCACCGCAAACGGCAAAGCGCAGGAAGTAGCGGCGAAAAATATTATCCTGGCCACCGGCGCACGGGCACGGCAAATGCCGGGGCTGGAAACCGACGGCAAACTGGTCTGGTCGTACCGCGAGGCGATGGTGCCTGCGGCTATTCCAGCGTCACTGCTGGTGGTGGGATCGGGCGCCATCGGCATTGAATTTGCCAGTTTCTACCGCACCATGGGCAGCGATGTTACGGTGGTCGAAGTACTGGACCGTGTGCTGCCTGTGGAAGACGTGGAAATTTCCGCGCTGGCCCGCAAGGCGTTTGAAAAACAGGGCATGAAAATTCATACCGGCGCCAGCGTGAAAAGCCTGACGCGCGGCACGGATGATGTCACCGCCAGCATCGATCTGGGCGGTGGCAAGATGCAATCGCTCACCGTTGCGCGTGTGATCATGGCGGTCGGCATTGTCGGCAATGTCGAAAATCTGGGTCTGGAAGCGGCAGGCGTAAAGGTTGAAAAAACCCATGTCGTGGTCAATGAATGGTGCGAAACCGGCGTGCCGGGCATCTATGCGATCGGTGATCTTGCGGGGCCGCCCTGGCTGGCGCACAAGGCCAGCCACGAAGGCGTGATTTGCGCCGAACGCATCGCGGGCGTTAAAGGACTGCACCCGCTGGACACAAAAAATATTCCCGGCTGCACCTATTGCATGCCACAGGTCGCCAGCGTCGGCTTGACCGAAGCCGCAGCCTTGGCTGCGGGCCATGACGTGCGCGTGGGCCGCTTTCCGTTCGCTGGCAACGGCAAGGCCATCGCGCTGGGTGACACCGAAGGTCTGGTGAAAACCGTGTTTGACGCCAAAACCGGTGAACTGCTGGGTGCGCACATGATCGGCGCCGAAGTCACCGAACTGATCCAGGGCTATTGCGTTGCCAAGACACTCGAAACCACAGAAGCCGAACTGATGCACACCATCTTCCCGCATCCGACCCTAAGCGAAATGATGCACGAAAGCGTATTGGACGCCTATGGCAGGGTGATCCATTATTGAGGTGTTGCATTTTGGGGTTGGCCACCCTATACTTGTACTGTAAATTGGACAGGTAGGCAGTCATGCGCGTCATAAACTTCTCAGAGGCTCGGAATAGCCTCAAAAATGTCATCGATCAGGTTATCGACGATGCAGACTTCACCGTGATTGCGCGGCGCGATGCGCCCGATGCAGTGCTCATGTCGCTCGATACATTCAATGGTCTGATGGAAACCATGCATCTTCTGAAGACGCCAGCCAACGCTGCCCATTTGATGCGTTCCATCGCGCAATATCGCGAGGGTAAGGTGAAACAGCAGGATATTCAGGATTCGGATGAGTAGCCGCCTGATCTGGACGCTGGCGGCATGGGAAGAATATCACTATTGGCAGGCTCAGGATCGCAAGACATTGAAACGGATTAACAGTCTGATCAAGGATTGTTTGCGGCATCCCACGACAGGTATCGGTAAGCCTGAGCCGCTGCGCGAGAA
>CAMTVX010000091.1:0-12275 GCA_947085295.1 uncultured Alphaproteobacteria bacterium
CCGTGACGTCTGATCGAATCGCTGCGCCGCCCTCGCCCTATGTCGTGCAGGCGGGCGCCGTCATTCCGGCGGCGCTCATTACCGGCATCCGCTCCGATCTGCCCGGTCAGATCACCGCGCAGGTGACAGAAAATGTCTATGACAGTCCCACGGGGCAATTGCTGCTCATTCCGCAGGGCACGCGGCTGATCGGTGAGTATGACACTGGCGTCGGCTTTGGCCAGCGGCGGGTATTGCTGGTCTGGAACCGGCTGATATTTCCAAACGGCAAATCCATCGTTCTCGAGCGCCAGCCGGGCGCGGATTCGCAAGGCTATGCCGGGATCGAAGACGGCGTCGACTATCATTGGCGGGATCTCGCCAAGGCGGCCGCGCTCTCGACCTTGCTCGGCGTCGGCGCGGAGCTGGCCACCGATGACAGCGACCGCCTCGTCAGCGCCATTCGCGGCGGCGCGCAGGACACCATCAACGACGCCGGTCAGCAGATTGTCCGCCGCCAGCTCTCGATCCAGCCGGCGCTCACCATCCGGCCAGGCTTTCCGGTGCGCGTGATCGTCACCCGCGATCTTGTGCTTGAACCCTATCAAGGCTGAGGAACCACAGATGGCCAAGTTGAAACTGGGCGCGCTCGCCGACGACAGACCGGTCAAGCTCACCATCGAGCTTCCGGCCGCCGTGCATCGTGATCTTGCCGCCTATGCCGAGGCGCTCGGACTTGAAACAGGCCAGCCCGTGAGTGATCCGGCGAAGCTCATCGCGCCCATGCTGGCGCGGTTCATCGCCAGCGACCGCGCCTTCGCAAAGCTACGGAACGTCAAGAAGCGCGCTCCCGCAAACGCGCCCTTGATTGCACCGCCTACAACGACAGGGTCAGGCTGACTAAGCGTCGCAGTGCCGGATTGTCATTGCCCGGTAACCAGACCACTAATGATATCCAACATGCTAATACGTCAACAATACTCTATCAGATCATCGATCTTCGTCGCCCGAATATAGCGGGCGGGATTTGGGCCTGTGGCCAAAGCCTTGAAGTGCGCTTCGCCACAAGCCATCTTCGCAGCCTCGTTGTCGCGCAGATCGTCCGTGAAGAGACTGCCCTTCGTCTCGACGACGAAATAAAGGCGCTCTTCGCCGCTGACCTCGACGAGCACTGCCCAGTCGGGATTGTAGGCGCCGAGCGGCGTCGGCACTTTGAACCAGGCCGGGAGCTTGGCGTAGATTTTCACGGATTCGTTCTTCTCAAGTTGCTCGGCGAACGTCCGCTCAACACCACCTGAATCATAGACCACATGCTCGAAGACGGACTTCGTTGCGTCTTTCAGCATGTTTCTCAAATAGCCCATCAGTTCTTCCTGCTGGAAAAGCTCCTGCGCGAAATAGTGCTCGTCGCCGATCTTCTGGTATTTGATCCCGTCGACGAGCGCCAAACGCTTGGTCCGGTTGATAACCTCGCCAGCAATCTCAATGAATGCCTGCGGGTTGCGTTTGAAGTCGTTCAGACGCCCGCACTCGGTAAGAATTCGAACGAGGCTTTTGCGCGTAAGCTGGGTGCGGTCCTGCAGATCGGTCAGCACGTCGGGCAGCGCAATGTCGCCTTCTTCAATCGTAACGATGGTTCCGCTGTTCTTGTCGCGCTCTTTGGCCTCGACGCCGCCTTGTCCAATCGAAAGATCGGCCTTTCTGATCCGCACGCGGGCCTTCGACACCGGCGGACCACTCGCGATGGCCTTGGCGCAGTCGGTGATCAGCTTCTCGTTGTCGAAGTAAACGCGATAGGTCGTCTTGTGCTTTATGCGATCCCAGAGCGCCTGAAATTCGGCGCTCTCCAGCACGGCCTGCCGTGTTTTCACGACAACGCGCTCGTCGGCATTCTTGATATCAAGCTTGCCCGCGACCTTTTTCAGCACATCACGAACCGACGCCAGATGCGCTTCAAGGGCCTGCGGCAAGGCGAATGTCCCCTCCTTGAGCGCGGTACGCAGCGTGTCCTGCACCTTGCCTTTCATGTCGACAAACCCTTCAGCCTTCAAATGCTCGAAGATGGCAGCGGATTCCTCGAAGCCCAGCATCCCGGTTGACCCGTCGGCCTTCGTCACGGGAATCGTAGCGAACTGATGCTTTTCGACGATCCCGAACCTGATGCCGGTATCCTTCTCGATCTCCTTTTGCAGGTTCTCGGCGAACTCCTCGTAGCTTTCGGTGGCGATGACGGTCAGCGTGTTTATCTCGAATCCGCGCAGGCGTTCGCCCTTCTGGTTGACGCAAAGCCGCAAGCCGCGACCAATGGTCTGCCGCCGCTCACGCTCGGTTCCCATCTCGCGCAACGCGCAAATCTGGAAGACGTTCGGATTGTCCCACCCCTCCTTGAGGGCGGAATGGGAGAAGATGAACTTGAGCTTCGTCTCGAAGCTCAGCAGCTTTTCTTTTTCGCGCATGATCAGACTGTAGGCGCGTTCCGCGCTATCCCGGCCTGCCTGGTTATTTTCCGCCGTATCGGTCCAGCGCCGCGCCCTATCGATTGAGAAATAGCCGTCATGAACGTCCTCAGCCTCGGAGGTCTGGTCGACTTCCTTGAACAGGCTGACGAACTCGGGGAGCTTTGAGGCGCGGCGGTATTCCTCTTCGAAGATGCGCGCATATTTGCCCTTCACCGGATTGCCGTCCGCGTCATACGACCGGTAGTGCTCGACGGCGTCGATGAAGAACAGGCTCAGCACCTTTATGCCCAAGGGCGCGAGGCGTTTTTCCTTTTCCAGATGTTCAAAGATCGTGCGGCGGATCATCAGCCGCTTCAGCGCATCCGCGTCCACATCGCCCACCGCCTGGCCGGGCTGAAGAAACGTCTCACTGCCGGGCAGTTTCACTTCCAGAAGCGGATTGTCCTTGGCGGCACGTATTTCACCGATCCGGCAATTGGAATATATGGCCCGGTTGGTACGTTCCTCAAGATCGTCACCGTCCTGAACGACAACCTCCTTGCGGCGAACCTGTTTACCCTCAAGAACGTCGATTTCGACGCGAGCGGTGATGGCGCCTCGCACGTTGCTTGTTGAAATGAAGCGGACATATGCTTTGTTGTGGCCGCCTTCTACTTCCAGCGAGGCGACCTCGATCTGTTTGACCAGTTTGCGCTCATAGGCGTCCACCGCATCGAGGCGGAACACCATGTGATGCTTGTCCGCATGCGTGGCCGAGTAGCGTAGGGTGCACAATGGATTCATGGCATCGAGAGCCGTCTTACCCGCGCCGGACAAGCCTCCATCCACGCTCTGGGGTTCGTCAACGATCAGTATCGGATGCGTCGCGCAGATCAGGTCGATGGGCCGCTCGCCGCCGGTCTTCTCGCTGTCCTTGTAGAGATTGTTCACGTCCTTCTTGTTGATGGCGCCGACCGTCACCACCATGATCTGGATGTTCGGGCTGGTCGCAAAATTCCGCACCTGCCCGAGCTTGGCGGAATCGTAAAGGAAATAGTCGAAGGGCTGGCCGGAATAGAGGCCCTTGAAATGCTCCTCGGTGATCTGCAGCGTCTTGTAGACGCCTTCCTTGATCGCGACCGAGGGTACGACGATCACGAACTTCGTGAAGCCGTAACGCCGGTTCAGCTCGAAGATCGTCCGCAGATAGACATAGGTTTTGCCGGTCCCCGTCTCCATCTCGACCGTGAAGTCGCCGGAGGTCAGCACAGTCGATGGCGCAAGGCCATTGCGAAGCTGAATGTCCTTCAGGTTATCGATGATCTCGTCATCGAGCAGCGTCAGCCGATTGCCGATGCCGAGCTCACTTTCAACCAGGCCCAACTCGCCCTGCGAGCCAAGGAACGCGCCGAGATCAAGGCTAACCTGCCCGGTCCGTTCCGCCAAGGGACGGCGGGTGACGGTGAACTCGGTGCGGTTGATCTCCTGGCCGCGAAACAGCTCGGCGACGGATTCAACCGCGGCCTTTTGATAATCCAGATCGGGTTCGAAATGCAGTTTCATCGAACCCTCCTCACAGGCTGCGAACGTCGGTGATTCCGTTCTGGTTCAGGATCGCCGCCATGTTGGTCTTGGCGATATCGTCTTTGAACCCGGAATCCTTGAATACGACGCGCGTATCGACGGCGGGCGCGAGCGCCGCGCGCCACGCGACGATCCCCGACGCCAGAGGCTCGATCACGTCCTTGGTCAATCCGTCGGCAAGGCAGACGATCAGCGCGCCGCCGCCGATGGAATGGACGGATTTACCCGCAATGGTCTTCGCCTCGATCGGCACGCAAAGATCGAGCCCGAGTTTGAGCAACAGCTCATAGAGCACGTCCTGCTCCTTGCGGCCGTGCACGAGGTGCTCGACGTTCTTCAACAGGCTGCTTTCGAGGTCGGCTGCATCCGGCTCCCAGGCGCGAATGTTGGAAGTTGCGAGCTTAAATACACGAAAGCCATTATCGCCCGAAAACGTCGGGTTTTCGGCCTTGATCTTGCTGCCTGCTCGACGCAATCGCTCTTTAGTCAGTTCAGCGATATTCCGCTTCAGACCAAGCTTGTCGCAAACTGCGGCGGCTGCCTTCTGACTTTTTTCAGTGGGATCGAGCGGTTCTGGCAATTGCACCAATATATATCGTCGTGACTGTCCATCGAGCGCATTTTGCTGCAACAGCGCCTGCCCGGTGGCACCTGACCCAGCAAACAAATCAACGACGACTTCTTTGTCAGAAGTCCCCAACAAAATGCAGGTACGTAGAAAATCAATTGATTTTGGAAAATCAAAAGACTCTCCCGGCATAATTTCTTTAAGCGACCTCTTGCCGCTGTCAGTTGAAAACTCACCACCAAGCCAAACCGATTTTGGTTTTGAGGTACGCTCAATTGCGCCTTCATCATCTTCGTCTTCTTCATCCGCGTCGTCTTCAATAGCGATCGACGCATCAAGATATAGCCGATGATCGACATCCAGACGTCCTGTACGCTCGGATTTCTTCGGATGAAGCCAGTCCAAGTGCTGCCTTACCTTATCAATTCCCCAACGCCAGCACCCTTCTGCGCCGTCACCGCGCATTGGCAGGATCTCAACGTCACTTCCGGCCTTTCGTTCAAGATGGCAGCGCCCGCTGGCCTGATCCCAATATATTGGAAAGAACATATTGGGCCGATCTTCCCGGCGATCTGGTCCTCCACGCTTCCTCAGATCGCGGAGAGCGTACTTGTAGCCCTTCTCATCTGTGAACTTGAATGCGGCGCGTTGCTCTTCGGTGAGTGGTAAGCCGTTCGACCTGAACTCTTTACCAGAATAGACAACAACGTACTCATGGCACGCAGCAACATGTTTTTTATCGTTACGACCCTTCAGGTTGTTAACGACTGAGATCGTCGCAACAAAATTTTCCTCGCCAAATATTTCATTCATTAAAGAACGCAAGTGGTTCAACTCGCGATCATCAATCGACACGAACACGACTCCATCGTACTTTAGAAGTGTTCGCGCCAATTTCAGGCGAGGATACATCATGACAAGCCAGTCGGTATGGAATCGACCGGACGCCTCCGTATTGGAACTGATTTTTCGACCACCCTCCACTTGGCCTGTCAGTTCGAGGTAATTGGCAATGTTGTCCCGAAAATCGTCGGGATAGACGAAATCCTTGCCCGTATTGTAGGGCGGATCGATGTAGATCAGCTTCACCTTGCCAGCGTAGCTCTTCTGCAAGAGCTTTAGCACTTCGAGGTTGTCACCCTCGATCATCAGGTTCTGCGTCGTGTCCCAATCGACGCTTTCGTCCGGGCATGGCAGCAAGGTGCCGGTCGAAGGCGTCAGCGCAATCTGCCGCGCGCGGCGCTTGCCGTGCCAGTTCAACCCATATTTCTCGTCGCGCTCATCCACCGCCGAACCGAGCAGCGCCTTGAGAACCTCGAAGTCGATTTTGCCTTCCGCGAACGCCTCCGGGAACAGCGCCTTCAACGCGTCGACATTGCCCGCAACAATGTCGGCGCTCCTGGTATCGGGGTCGTTCAGGTCCAGTTTCTTAATGTCGGTCATGGGCGCGTCTTTCTTTCAAAGGTCTTCTTGGCTCAAAGGTTCTTTATCTCGGTCGCGAGGTCCGCTTCCAGACGCTGTATCTCCAGATTGATATCCACACGCCGGTTAATCTGTTTTTCGCGGGTGGCCCTGGTGCGAAGACCGGCGATCTCACGCGTCAGGCGGGAATGGGCTTCGAGGGCGTCACGTCGGCACTCGATCGACGCCATGTCATCGGTCACCGTAAATGATCCCGCCAGACGCGCTGCGTTCAGCGCCTCGATTCGCGCCAGCCACCCCCCGTACAACGTGAATAGGCTACGGCGAGGCTGCCGGGCAAGCGAAAGGCTGTCCATGAACGCCTGTTCTTGATCACTTAGCCGGCCCGCACGAAGACCACCGGCAGAAACAATCCGCTCAATCACCACTTTGCCCGCTTCGTTCTGGGCATGGCGCTTGTGCGCCACTGACAGTGCAATGCCGTCCAAATCCGACGTGATCAGAACAATCGGATAAGGGATCGCCCGATGGATCAACGTAATCAGGCGCCCCGCCTTGGCGCCAGGCCGGAAGACGCAAGTGATGAGTGCGATCTCAAGATACTCGCGTATATCATCACTGTATGTCTGTACACTGATCGTGCTGGGCTTGCAGGCGGCGAGCCATTGCAGTTCGTCGATACCGTCCTGAATGGCGCGCTTGTCGGCTGAAGTCGGTGCGCCCTGTTCAACCAGCAGCTTCTTCGGCACCCGCGCATCGACACGGGCCTCGGGCGGTAGCCCGAGCGCGTCGACAATGGCGAGGATGCCTGTTTCCGCTGTCACGCCGCCGTATCCTCAGCTTCGGCCAGAACAACGAGAAAGGCGACGACTTCAAAATCATTGATCCCGGAAAATTCGCCCTTCGTGGCGTGCGTGCCTCCCGGCGAGAAAAGGCTGGCGACGGCGCGCTCTTCCTTCTTGCCAGCGATAGACGCCACCGCGCGCGCCAGCAGCTTCTGATAAGGCTCCATGTCCCGGCCAAAGCGGGTTGCCTTATCAAATCGCGTGCAAGCCTCGGCGTCGGGCAGATCGCGGCCGATCGAGAGTTTTTTGAGGCGATCCAGCACCTGCTTTGCCTGGGTGTAGGGAAGCTGGACCTCGCCAGCGTCATCGACATGCACGACGTAGTGCGGGCTCAAAGGATAGCCCGGCTCCGGCGATTTCAACGCCGCATCACCAACCGCGCGCAGGCAGAAGATCACCCCGGGCGGAATGCCGCCGTCGCCATTCATTCCGCTGTTTCGCGGGGTAGACGTAACCGCATAAGTGCCAAGTGGGAGCGCTTCGAGGCGGTCTTTGTGTTCACCAAGGTAACCGGAAAGGTCGATGCGGAAGTCGTTGAGTGTCAAATCAGCAATTGAGACGCCACTCGACAGGTCTTCGAGATCAATGACGGCGTCTTGCAGCTTTTGCAGTTGTTCGCGGCGATACTCCAGATCGTTCATCTGGTTGCCCGCCTGGAACTCAATAACATTTTCCTCGCCAGTCGCAGATACATCCAGCAGCACCATGCGGCCGCTGACACGGGATTCGAGATCGAGATACTCGTCCAGCTCCATATTCGGCCAGAAATTCACGAGCTGAATCTGGGCGTTTTGCGAACCGATCCGGTCGATACGACCGAAGCGCTGGATGATCCGCACCGGGTTCCAATGGATGTCGTAATTGATCAGGAAGTCGCAATCCTGAAGGTTCTGGCCTTCGGAGATGCAATCGGTCGCTATCAGCAGGTCAATTTCGCCCTCGGTCGCAAGCTCCGCCGGACGCTCCTTCGAGCGCGGCGAAAATGCGCTGAGGATCGTACTCATGTCGTTGCGCAAGCCCGGCAAGGTAGTCTTGTTTGCACCGGTTCCGGTGATGACAGCGGCGTTAAACCCGAGCGTCTTCTTCGCCCAGGGGGCCAGTTCCCGGTAGAGATAATCGGCCGTGTCGGCGAAGGCGGTGAACAGCAAGAGCTTTCGATTGCCCGCATTAACGGGCTCGTGCGCCTTTTTGGCGATCACCTGTTTCAGCGCTTCGAGCTTGGCGTCGCGATCCGCCGTCACCGAACGCGCGGCCGACAGCAGCGTCGCAAGCCGATTGCGATCCTCGATGAGGTCCTGGCGCCAGCGCACCCGGTCCACGTCCTGAAGCAACACCTTCACCTTGCGGCCGACGAGAAGCGCCTCGAAGGATGAGTCATCGACATCGATATCGTCAATCGATATTTCTTCGACAGCGTCGTCATGCGCATCTATCTTCGATAGTAACGCATTCACGTCAGTCAATTGACGCTTGATTGTGAGCGCGAATGAAGCGACCGAACTCTCCATCCGCTTCAGGATATTGATCCGCAACAAGTGAACGAGGCTCTCTTCGCGATCTACTTGCCGGAAAAAGCTCTGTCCGCCGCGAATTTTGGTACTGTATTTTTCATCGTAGATTGCCTGTTTGTGCGGAAGCACGTAGCGCAGCGGGGCGTAAGCTCCGAGAGTCAGCCGCCTAATTTCGTTGTTAAGCTCACGGATCGGACGGAATTCGCCTGCCAGATCGACATCCGCTTTGATGTTGATCGGCGGTAAGCGATCTGGGAATTCGCCCGTCTCTATTGTGCCGTAGTAGCGTTGTATATGTTTACGAGAGCGCGCAATGGTCAACATGTCGAGAAGCTTGAAATAGTCGAACCCAAGCATGTCCATCAACCGCGCCGGGCGGCGCTCGGCCTCCGGCAGATCAAGCCAGCGATTGAATTGCGCCTGGGCCTTCCTGATCGTCGCCTCGATGCTCGGAATACCGTAGCCGATCAGCGCAAGATCGTTCCCTTCTGTCATGAAGGCGATCTGGTTTTTCAGATCCGCCAGCCGGTTGTTCACCGGCGTCGCGGAAAGCATGAGCACCTTGGTCTTAACGCCGGCCTTGATCACCCGCTTCATCAGGTGGTCGTAGCGAGTGTCACGCTCCTTGTGCGTCGCCTTGTTCCGGAAATTGTGGGACTCGTCGATGACGACGAGATCGTAGTTCCCCCAGTTCACATGGGAGAGGTCGATATCCCCGGACAACCCGCCGTCGCGTGACAGATCGGTGTGATTGAGAACGTCGTAGTTGAGCCGGTCTGCGGCAAGGATATTTCTCTGGTCGTTGGCCTTGTAGAGCGTCCAGTTGTCCCGCAGACGTTTCGGGCAAAGCACGAGAACCCGGTCGTTGCGAAGCTCATAATATTTGATGACGGCCAAGGCCTCAAACGTCTTACCGAGGCCAACGCTATCGGCGATGATGCAACCGCCGATCCGCTCAAGCTTGTCGATCGCCCCGACCACGCCGTCGCGCTGAAAGCGGAAGAGCTTCTTCCAAACGATGGTATCCCGTATGCCCGTAGCGGACTTTATGATCTGTTCTTCATCGAGCTGGTCTCCCAAGTCTTTGAAGAGTTGGAACAGGATCTGAAAATAGATGAGCGATGGGGCGCGCTGTGCCGCCACGTCTGAAAGCACATCCAGGAAATGCGCCTTCGCGCTGCCGTCGGCCTTAACGTCTTCCCAGTTCGCGCGAAACCACTCAGCAAAATCAGCCACCTCCGCTTCAGAGTCTGTCGCCTGAACGAGGCCCAATCGTCCGCCCGGCGTTATCCCTAGACCCTCAGTCGTGAACGAACATGTCCCTAGCATTGCCTGGCGGGGAGCAGTTTTGCTTTCCACAAAGATCAGCGATTGAGGCGGCGACCTTAGAGCGTGCCGGATTTCAGTTCGCGTGCGTATCCACTCGGTAGCAAGGCGGGCAAGCCACCGCCCTTGCAGTCGACCCCTGAAGACGATGTCGGCATCGCCCCCGAACAGGGCTGGTGCAATTTTATCCGGTTCGCCCAGCAACAGACGACACTGGTCAACCCGGTTCAGAACATCCCTGAGTTCGGCAAACGCGAACAGCGAGAATGATGGCGACACCAGATCGACATGGGCCCCCTGCGTCAGCCATTCCCGTAGGCGATCAAGTCCCCGATCCGTCCCGCTGTTCCGCAGAAGTCGCATCAGTCGCCACCCTTCCGGCTGCCATGTGGCGTTGCCTGATTGTCTTGGGGCTTGGGCACACTGTCGATGAATTGCCGGATGGCCTGTCGGATCACCCATGAGACGGAAGCGTCCCGCGCAACCGCAATCTCATTTAGCGTCCGATAGTCCTGCTCTTCCAAGCTCACAGTAAGCCGCGTTGCCTTGCGAGGACGCTCGGTCATATCACCCTCCAAATATAGAAAAGATGATATGCGCGGCGGCATCATATTGCAACAAAGTGATGCATTCTTCACCGAGTGCTTTTGTGATCAAGACGGGGCGGGGTATCAGATGAGCCAGCACAGAGAGGGGCTGCAGATCGCACCTCAAATGGCAGCAGGTGCGTAATCGCGTCTTTGGTGCGAGCTGTAATGGAAGGGGTGGTCCGTCGGGTTGGCTGCTACCAATTAGCAGGGGCCTACAAGCTGCAGTGCAGAATGCGACGTCTTAGCCCAAATCCAACTTCGGCTGCTTACAAGACTCTCATGGCGTGTCAGCGGCCAAATGCAATTACGCTGCTTCCGTGGTGCTTCCGCAACCGAACATCGCTTGGTTCGCGTCAAAACGCGAATTCATAAATATCTGATTTTATTGATTAATCTGGCGCACCCGGCAGGATTCGAACCTGCGGCCTCTGCCTTCGGAGGGCAGCGCTCTATCCAGCTGAGCTACGGGTGCTTGCGTTCCAGGCCATAGGTGGGGAACTGGGGCAAACTAGCGCATAAGTTGGGCTACGGCAATCGTGGCGTTGCAAATACGTGGTTTTTGCCGAATAAAGATCGGGCTTGGGTCGGCTGAATGGCATATCCGGCGGCAGTTTCAGGCGTGATAAGGACAGCATGTGCAACAGAATAACGATGCCAAGGCGCTGCGGGTCGGCGGCCCCGGCGCGGGTGGATGGCGCAACGGACTGGTGAATGCTGCCGTGATGATCGGCAGTATGCTGGTCGTGGTGATGCTGTGCGAGCTGGTAGTGTTTCGATTTATTCTGATCCCCAGTGACGTTCCGGAAAATGTTTTTGTTGATGGACTGGTGCGGCTTCGGCCTGGCAGCGCGGGGGTGTGGCGTGTTGGCGATGATGTGGCCGGACGCTATCGCATCAATGCGCAGGGCTGGAATTCAGGGCACGCCACTTATGTGGACCGCGCGTCGCAGGGTGTCCGGCGTATCGCCATTATTGGTGATTCATTTGTCGAGGCGTTGCAGGTGCCGTTTGACGCCAGTCTGGCCGAACGTCTTGAGAGCGCGGCAATGGGTCGCCTTCAGGTTTATCGTTTCGGGATCAGTGGCGCGCCCCTCAGCCATTATCTGGCGATGGCGCGACATGTGGCGCAGCGCTATCAGCCGGACATGATTGTGCTGGTGCTGGTGCATAATGATTTTGATGAATCCTTTTCTGCCGTGGCGGGGCGGTACACCAGCAGTTTTCTGAAATTCCAGATGCAGGGGGATCAGGTGGCGGCAGAAATTCCGCCCGCGCCCTATAGGTCAGGCTGGCGTGACTGGTTGCGACAAACCGCCACGCTGCGCTACCTTTATTACCGGCAGAAATTAAATCCCGCGACGCTGGCGTCACAATTTTCGGTAACCGCACCGCCGGTTTATCAGGCTAATGTGGCGCTTTCTGCGGTGACGGGGCAGCGCGACATAATCCGGGGCGCCACTGATTATGCCTTTGCGCAGTTTCTGGCGCTGTCACGGGAGTATAAATTCCGTCCACTGATGATCATGGATGGCGATCGGCGATCTATCTTTGCCGGGCTGGACAGCGCGCCGCTGTATAAAGACGGCGCGCTGTGGTTAAACGCCATGTCGGCGGAGGCAGCCAAAAAATCGGGACTGGATTTTATTGATCTGCATCCACTGTTCGAGAAAGACTGGCAGGAGAGCCGCCAACCCCTGAATTTCATTTCCGATAATCACTGGAATGAACGCGGTCACGCTGTGGCGGCACAGGCGCTGATGGCGCATGTGCCGGATACGGATCCCTGATCCCCGGCGCTATTCCTGTGGCCGCCAGCGTAGTACGGGTGTGCGCGCGGCGCGGGTTTCATCGAGCCGGTTGCGTGGTGCAAAATGCGGCGCCTGGGTAAAGCGCGTCAGGTCGCCAGACTTTGCCGCCCGCGCCAGATTACGCAGTACACTGATCAACTGATCAAGCGATTCCTTTGATTCGGTTTCCGTCGGCTCAATCAGCATCGCGCCATGCACCACCAG
>CAMTVX010000092.1:0-36297 GCA_947085295.1 uncultured Alphaproteobacteria bacterium
GACGCCATCATCGTCCGGCAGAACTGGCTGCGCGCCTACGACTTCACGACCGACCGCGGCGCGATGGCGCTCAACGACTACGCGCGATCCAACGACCCTTTCACCAAGGTCGGCCGGCAGCAGATCGCTGTCGACGTCTCCAGCGTCATCCGGGCGTCGCCCGACAGCTTCCGCGTCGCCTGGATCGAACGCCGCTACGAGAACGGCCAAATCGCAGGGACCGAGCGCTGGACCGCCATCCTCACGATAGCCATCCAGCAGCCGCGTGACGCGGAGCGTCTGCGCAAGAACCCCCTCGGCGTCTTCGTCAACGCCATCAACTGGTCGAAGGAGATGAGCCAATGACCGCACCCCGTCCGTGTATAAGGAAAGCCGTACTACCGGCTCTGCTGGTTTGCGCCATTGCGCTTTCCGCCTGCGCGACCAACAAGCCGCCACAGATACGCTATGACGATCCGCGGCCCGCCGTTCTGCAAGCCGAGCCACCAAAGCCGGTACAGATCGTGGAAATCCCGCAGCCGCTGCCATTGCCCGGGCAGTTGAAACCGGTGACGCCATCTTCCCAGCCCCCGGAACCGCGCGACCCGGCCGCGCGCGTCAACCTGGCCAATGCCGCTGCGCGCGTGCAGCCGGCGCGCGACGGCTTCATCAACGCCGTGCAGGTCTATCCCTTCACGCAGGGCGCGCTGTATCAGGTCTATACGGCGCCGGGGCAAATCACCGACATCGCGCTGCAGCCAGGCGAGCAGCTCGTAGGCCCTGGTCCGGTCGCCGCCGGTGACACGGTGCGCTGGATCATCGGCGATACCGAGAGCGGGCTAGGCGCCACACGCCAGATCCACATTCTGGTGAAACCGGCGCGGGCGGATATCGCCACCAATCTCGTCATCAACACCGACCGCCGCACCTATCACATGGAATTGCGCGCGACAGCCTCCACCTATATGGCGTCCGTCTCCTGGCAATATCCACAGGACCAGCTCATTGCGCTGCGCCGCCAGAACGCCGACGCCCAAGCCGCGGCCCCGGTCGCAAGCGGCGTCGATCTTGCCGCTCTGAATTTCCGTTATGGGATTGAAGGCGACACACCACCCTGGCGGCCGCTGCGCGCCTTCGACGACGGACGCCAGGTGTTCATCGAGTTTCCACGCGGCATCGGCCAGGGCGAGATGCCGCCATTGTTCGTGACCGGACCAAAGGGCGGCACATCCGAACTGGTGAACTACCGGGTGCGTGGTAATTATATCATCGCCGACCGGCTGTTTGCCGCCGCCGAACTGCGCTTTGGCTCTGATCATAGCCAGCAGCGTATTCGCATCGTTCGCACCGATGGGAGGCCAGCGTCGTGAACGACGATCAGACTACGGATGAAATGCCGCTGACAGGCAGCACACCCAGCAGCGGAAACGATACCCGACCTGAAGATGCAGGTACCAATATGCGGCTGCGGGCCGAAGCGCCGCGCATCACCCGTTTGTCGCGCAAGGTGCTGGCTGGTCTCGGCGTCATCGCCAGCGCCGGGGTTGGCGGGGCGCTGATCTTCGCCCTGCAGGGGCGCGTTGATAACCCCACACCCGCCGAGTTGTTCAGCACCGAAAACCGCACCCCGGCGGACGGCTTGCAGCGGCTGCCGCGGGATTATTCCGGCATGCCGCAGCCCAATATTCCACCATTAGGCCCGCCGCTGCCGGGTGATCTCGGGCGGCCAATTGTCAGCGCGCGGGAACGCGGCCAGCTCGTTCCCCTAACCGGACCACAAACCATCCCCAGTGTCAGCACCGAGGAACAGCACCGGCTTCAGGAACTCGACGCTGCTCGCGTCAGCCGGTTATTCGCCAGCACCGAGACACGAACCAGTGCATCGGCTGCGGTCGCAATTCCGGCCGCAACATTTGAAGCCATCCCCAACCTGGGGAGCCTCGGCCTTGCGCCGCAACCGGCGACGCCAACCGCGCAGGATCGCCAGCTCGCTTTCATCAACGCGCCCGTAGATCGCCGCACACTATCATCCGATCGAATCGCTACGCCGCCATCGCCCCATGTCGTGCAGGCGGGCGCCGTCATTCCGGCGGCGCTCATTACCGGCATCCGCTCCGATCTGCCCGGTCAGATCACCGCGCAGGTGACTGAAAATGTCTATGACAGTCCCACCGGACGATTGCTGCTCATTCCGCAGGGCACGCGGCTGATCGGCGAGTACGACAACGGCGTTGGCTTTGGCCAGCGGCGGGTGTTGCTGGTCTGGAACCGGCTGATATTTCCGGACGGAAAATCCATCGTTCTCGAGCGCCAGCCGGGCGCGGATTCGCAAGGCTATGCCGGGATCGAAGACGGCGTCGACTATCACTGGCGGGATCTCGCCAAAGCGGCTGCGCTCTCGACGCTCCTTGGCATCGGCGCGGAACTGGCCATCGATGACAGCGACCGCCTCGTCAGCGCCATTCGCGGCGGCGCGCAGGACACGATCAACGATGCCGGCCAGCAGATCGTCCGCCGCCAGCTCTCTATCCAGCCGGCGCTGACTATCCGGCCAGGATTTCCGGTTCGCGTAATCGTCACCCGCGATCTCGTGCTCGAACCCTATCAAGGCTGAGGAACAATAAATGGCCAAATTGAAACTGGGCGCACTCGCCGACGACAGACCGGTGAAGCTCACCATCGAGCTTCCAGCCGCCGTGCATCGCGACCTCGTCGCCTATGCCGAGGCGCTCGGGCATGAAACGGGCCAGTCCGTGAGTGATCCCGCCAAGCTCATCGCGCCAATGCTGGCCCGCTTCATCGCCAGCGACCGCGCCTTCGCAAAGCTACGGAACGTCAAGAAGCGCCTTCCGGCGGATGCGGTTTCGACCGCACCGTCGACAACAACCGAGCCAGACTGAGGAACGCCGCAGTACCGGATTGTCGTCGCTGGCCTGCCCGTGGGCGCGAATCTGACCCGGCTCGGGGCAATTGCCATCCATCGCTTCGTCACACAGACAACACCGGCGTAATTAGTACCGAAATAGGCCTATTTCTCTCAGCTATCGCATGTAGAGTAATTCGAACCATCACGCGAAATATTCAAATCAGTAAAGGCTTCGAGACGAAATGTTCACATCAAGATGGGTTGCTCCGCGCATGAATGGAATCGAACAAGCCGAACATGCGATTCACCTAGCCTCCTTTATTGGCACCTGCATCTTCAGGCTCCAGCCCGCATCTTGAATCAGATAAATGATGATTCCTGAAGGTTCAGGTGCAAATATGGGAATCCCTAACCAACTCCGTATAAAATCATACAGCTAGATTAGACCTGCTGTAGTCTCTGATCCATATCAAAGCTTCTTCGCATTTTCGGCGCGCGCAATGTGGCGCTTGACCGCAACGAAGCTGTCGGGAGTGACCGATATGGAATCGATCCCGCACTCGACCAGGAACTCGGCAAACTCCGGGTGATCGCTCGGTGCCTGCCCGCATAAACCGACCTTGGCACCCGCGCCGTGCGCTTCGTTGATGACGTTGCGGATCATCCACTTCACCGCCTCGTCCTGTTCGTCAAAGAGCCCGGCGAGTTCTGCGGAATCACGATCAACACCAAGTGTCAGCTGCGTGAGATCGTTGCTGCCGATCGAGAAGCCGTCGAACCGCGCCGCAAAATCCTTCGCCAGAATGACGTTCGACGGAATCTCGCACATGACATACACCTCAAGGCCATCCTTGCCGCGCGTGAGTCCATTCTCGGCCATCACCTCAAGCACCCGGTCGGCCTCTTTCGTCGAGCGGCAGAACGGGATCATTATGATAACGTTGCTGAAGCCCATCTCCTGGCGCAACCGGCGGATCGCGCGGCATTCGAGAGCAAAGCCCTCGCGGTAGCGGGGCGAATAATAGCGTGACGCGCCGCGAAACCCGAGCATGGGGTTTTCTTCATGCGGTTCAAATTCTGCGCCGCCGATCAGGTTGGCATACTCATTGGTCTTGAAGTCGCTCATACGCACGATCACCGGTTTGGGGAAATGCGCCGCTGCGATGCGGGCAAGACCGCGGGCAAGCCGGTCGACAAAAAACTCGGTCTTGTCCGCATAGCCCTGCGTCAGCGTACTGATTAAATGTTTGGCCCCGGCATCCTTCAGGTCATCAAACCGCACCAGGGCCATCGGGTGGACTTTGATGAAGTTGCTCACTACAAATTCCATCCGGGCAAGGCCAACGCCATCCACTGGAAGTCGCCACCAGCGGAAAGCCGCCGCCGGGTTGGCAAGATTGAGCATTACCTGGGTGCTTGTGTGCGGGATATCGTCAAGCCTTACGTCGTCAACTTCGAATTCACCGATGCCTTCGTACACGAAGCCCTCGGAGCCCTCGGCGCAGGAAACCGTGACCTCCTGGCCATCATGCAGAATTTGGGTCGCATTGCCGGTGCCGATGACAGCCGGCAATCCTAATTCCCTGCTGACGATTGCCGCGTGCGAGGTGCGCCCGCCGTGATCGGTGATGATCGCCGCCGCGCGCTTCATCACCGGCACCCAGTCGGGATCGGTTGTTTCGGTGACGAGCACGGCACCCGCCTTGAAGCTGGCGATCTGGTCCGGGCTGCGGATCAGGCAGACGCTGCCGGTGACCACGGCGTCGCCAATGCTGAGGCCGGTCACGAGCTTTCGCCCCTTGCTTTTGATCCGGTAGGATTTGAGACTGCCCAGGGCCTTGTGCGACTGCACGGTCTCGGGCCGCGCCTGGACGATAAACAGTTCTTCTGTCTGCCCGTCCTTCGCCCATTCCATGTCCATGGGCATGCGGTAATGCGCCTCGATGACACAGGCCCACCGCGACAGGGTAAGGATCTCACTGTCATCAAGCACGAAGGCCGAGCGCTCGGCCACGGAGGTTTCGACGTTGCGCGTGGGCGCGGCGCCAGCAGTGGCGTAGAGCATCTTGCGCGCCTTTTCGCCAAGCTTCTTTTCAATAATTGGAGCGAGGTCCGCGTGATCGAGAAGCGGCTTGAAGACCTGATATTCATCTGGATCAACGGCGCCCTGGACGACATTTTCGCCAAGGCCCCAGGCCGCATCGATGACGACGACCTTATCGAAACCGGTCTCCGGGTCGATCGAAAACATGACGCCCGCGCCCGCCAGATCGGACCGCACCATTTTCTGCACCCCGGCGGAGAGCGCCACCTTGAAATGATCGAAGCCTTTAGCCTCGCGGTAGCTGATCGCCCGGTCTGTGAACAGTGACGCGTAGCAGCGTAGGCACGCGTCCAGCAATGCGTCTTCGCCCCGGATGTTGAGGAAGCTTTCCTGTTGACCGGCGAAGCTCGCATCCGGCAGATCCTCAGCGGTCGCGCTGGAACGCACAGCGACATCCGTATCGGCGGCGCCAGATCGTCTGGAGAGTTCGCGGTACGCTTCGCGGATGGCCTTGGCCGCATCCGCCGGCCAGTCCGCGCGCAGGAAAGCGCGCCGGATTGTTTCGCCTGCCTCCTGCAGCGGCAGCTTGCCGACTTTGTATGCTTCCAGCGCGGTCTGGATGATTGGCGTCAGACCATTCGCCTCGACAAACCGCCAATACCCTTCGGCTGTAGTTGCAAAACCAGGCGGAACTTTGACGCCTGTGCCCTGTAAATTGCATATCATCTCACCGAGCGACGCATTCTTGCCGCCAACGCGGGCTACATCGAAACGTGATATTTCTTCAAACCAGACAAGCTGAACCGCATCCTTGGTCATCTCAACCTCACAAATTCCTGCGCCAGGACTGGCTGCAAACTTCCACATCTCAAAATAGAACCTGTTCTGAAAAACACTTTGACCAGAATCAATGGGGCTTAAGAATAAATAATCATCACCCCCCAATCTTTTTCTGGAGATAGGCCACGATGGCATTCAGCGTGGCGAGTTTTGGATAATCGCTTTCCGGAATTTCGACATTGAGCCTCTCATGCAGGGCGATGATGAAATTGAGAAAATCCATTGAATCGATATCCAATTCATCCTGCAGGCTTGCGCCGGGATCAGCGCTTCCGGGCGCGCATCCCGGGGCTACATTTTCAAGTTCCGTAAACACCAATGCAAGAATTTCATCCTTTGTCATAGCTTTTCGGGCTCCTGCAATTTTTCTGCAATCTCTGACAAAAACCACGCGCCCAGGCGGCCATCGGTCACCCGGTGGTCTGCGGCAAGGCTTACGAGTATGACAGGCTCTACCGCCAGTCCGCCATCTGCATGCGCAACAGGCGCAGGACGGGGCGCGCCAAATCCGACAATCGCAACCTGCGGCGGATAGATAACGCCGAAAACAGTATCAACGCCACGCTCTCCCAGCGCCGTAACGGTAATCGTGGGATCCGACATTTCGGAGCTTCGGAGCGATCCCGCGCGCGCACGCGACACAAGATCACGCAGAGCGGCC
Organism: uncultured Alphaproteobacteria bacterium; assembly: GCA_947085295.1. Lineage (GTDB taxonomy): Bacteria > Pseudomonadota > Alphaproteobacteria > UBA11222 > UBA11222 > UBA11222. The sequence goes on from CAMTVX010000092.1 coordinate 6,391, forward strand.
ATGATCTCGTTCAGTGTCTTCTGATCGCAGTCATGGATGGCGGGCGCAATCAGGCCGCCGCCGCGTATGGCGATCGCCGGACCAATATGAACACCCTCGGCCGGAGTAAAGCCATCCTTCGAATAAAAACCGTTAAAGGCGGGATAGGTTTTCACAGCATGCGCCACCGCTTTCAGAAGCAGCACATTCATCAGCAGGCGGGTTTCCGGCTTGCGGCCGCCATTCGTATCCGAAAGCCACACCGTCGCGCGATGCAAATTAATTTGTGTGCTGAGATAGTAGTGCGGTATTTCGCGTTTTGACCGCGTCATCGCCGCAGCAATCGCATGACGCATCTTGTCAAAGTCAATTCCAGGTTTCGATTTGCGGGCAGGCGCTGGCGCTGCAGGAGCCTGAGGCGCCCCCGCGCCGCGTTCAGCATCGGCGCGCAATATGGCGCCGCCAGGTTTGCCCGGCATAATCGCGGCAAGATCAATCTTATGTTCGCGGGCATAGGCGCGGGCGGCGGGCGACGCCCTGATCCGTTCCTGCGTAGCAGTGGCAACCGGCGTCAGCCGCGCCGGGGCAATCGGCTGTGGCATGGCCTGGACTGCAACCACGGTAGGCTCAGGCGCTTTGGCGGGCGGTGGCGCAGGCGCGGTTATGGATGGCGCGGCTGCTTCTTTTTCCGAGGCTATCAGCGCAAGCGGCATTCCAACAGGAACCATCTCTCCTTCCTGCGCCAGCCATTTTTCAAGTACGCCCGCCACAAAAATTTCAATCTCGATCGCGCCTTTTTCCGTTTCGACAACCGCGACGATGTCGCCGCGCGCGATGGCGTCACCCGGCTTTTTCAGCCATTCGACCAGCGTACCGGCCTCCATATCCGCCCCAAGTGAAGGCATGCGGAATTCGTGCATCACTTGCTCATTAGCTTTTGCACAGCGGCGACAATGGCCGGTGTCTGCGGCAGCGCGGCTTCCTCCAGATGGCGCGGATAGGGAATGGGAACCTCAGTGCTGCACACCCGCGCAATTGGCGCATCCAGTTCCCAGAACGCCTGTTCAACAATGATGGCGAAAATCTCAGCCGAAAGACTGCCCGTGCGCCAGCCTTCGTCGACAATGACGGCGCGGCGCGTTTTGGTTACCGAAGCAATGATCGTTGCCGTGTCGAGCGGCCGCAAAACGCGCAGATCGATCACCTCGGCGCTGACGCCCTGCGCAGCAAGCTCTTGCGCCGCCGCAAGCGTTTTGGGAAGCGAGCCGCCATAGGTAATCAGCGTCACATCGCTGCCGGGGCGCCGGATCGCGGCTTTTGAAATATCCACCGCGCCCGCATTTTCCGGTAGCGCGCCTTCCGTGTTGTACAGCATGACATGCTCGAAAATCAGAACCGGATCCGGGTCTTCCAGCGCCGTCAGCAGCATGCCGAACACATCTTCATGGGTGGCGGGCGCAAGCACCTTGAGCCCTGGAATATGCGCGAACCACCCTTCCAGACTGTGCGAATGCTGCGCGGCCAGTTGCCGCCCCGCGCCCGTCGCCATGCGCAGCACCAGCGGAACGCCGAACTGCCCGCCCGACATATGCCGGATGGTGGCGGCGCTGTTGACAATCTGATCAAGCGCCAGCAGGGAAAAATTGACCGTCATCACCTCAACGATGGGACGCATGCCGGACATGGCGGCGCCAATACCCGCACCGACAAAGCCGGACTCGGAAAGCGGCGTGTCGCGTATCCGCTCGGGCCCAAATTCCGCAAGCATGCCTTTCGAGACCGCATAACAACCGCCATAGTGGCCGATATCTTCGCCCATCATGAAAACCCTGGGATCGCGCAGGAACGCCGCGCGCAACCCCTCGCGCGCCGCATCACGATAAGTCAGCTTGCGCGCAGGCGCGGGGATTGCCGCCGGAACGAACGGGGCGGGGGCGCCGTAAACATGCTGGGCCAGCGTTTCGACAGGTTCCCACGGCGCCGCATCTGCGAAACGCACGGCATCCTCGATTTCTGCGTCCACCGCCTGCTCCACCGCCTGAAACGCGTCGTCCTGCATCAGATGCGCATCGTGCAACCAGGTGCGAAAGCGCAGCAGCGGGCCTTTCGCTTTCCAGGCCTCGACCTCGGCTTTGTCACGGTACAGTTGCGGATCAAACATGGAATGGGCGCGAAAGCGGTAGGTCCGGCATTCGAGAAAATAGGGGCCATCTCCATTGCGAATGGCCGCGACGGCGCGATGGGCGGCGGCGGCGAGCGCCACGACATCCATGCCATCGACCACCTCTGATGGCATATTGTAACTTTGCGCCTTGAGGTGAATGTCCGGTTGCGATTCAGAAAGATCGAGCCTTGTTCCCATCGCGTACAGATTATTCTCGCAAACGAACAGCACCGGCAGTTTCCAAAGCGCCGCAAGGTTGAGGCTTTCATGGAACTCACCCTCGGCCACTGCGCCCTCGCCGAAGAAGCAGACCGCAATGCTGTCATGTCCCTGCATTTTATCCGCAAGGGCGGCGCCAACTGCAAGCGGCAGGCCGCCGCCAACAATGGCGTTGCCGCCATAAAACCGCGTGGCCTTGTCGAACAGATGCATCGACCCGCCGCGCCCGCCGCTGCAACCCGCGGCCTTGCCAAACATCTCGGCCATGATGGCGCGCATCGGAATGCCGCGCGCCAGCGCATGGCCATGCTCACGATAGGTCGAAACAATGGCGTCATCAGGCCGCAACACCCGCATGATGGCGGCGGCAATGGCTTCCTCACCAATCGCCAGATGCAGAAAGCCGCGAATTTTTTCCGCCTGATAAAGCTCGGCGCACTTTTCCTCGAAACGCCGGATGCGCAGCATCTGCCGGTAGAACTCCAGCAGTTCATCATGGGTAAGATTAAATTTTGGCCCGGTCTTCGTGGTCACGGTACGCCCTCTAATGTGGATGTATCGCCCTCGGGCAGGCCTAGCTCGCGCGCCTTGAGCAACCGGCGCATGATCTTGCCGCTGCGCGTCTTTGGAAGATTACCGGTAAAATCGAGCAGTTTTGGCGCAACGGCGGGGCCGAGGCGCTTGCGGGCAAAACCTAAAATATCTTTCCGGATATCCTCGCTTGGCTCTATGCCGCTTTTAAGCGCCACAAAAGCTTTCACGACTTCGCCCGCAACTGCATCGGGTAATCCGATGACGGCGGCTTCCGCGACGGCTGGATGTTCGGTCAATGCGCTTTCAACCTCGAACGGGCCGATAAGATGTCCCGCCGATTTGATAAGATCGTCGGCCCTGCCGACAAACCAGAAATAGCCATCCGCATCCTGCATCGCCAGATCGCCGGTCAGATACCAGCCCTCGCGAAAATGCTTTTGATAGCGTTCTTCCTCATGCAGATAACCGCGAAACATGGATGGCCAGCCGGTCTTGAGCGCCAGTTCGCCCACTGTCATGGGTTTGCTGACAATCTCAATTCCGCCTTCCTCGGGCGCAAGGACAACGGCCGTCTCAACCCCCGGTAATGGAAGCCCCATCGAACCGGGTTTAATGTCCATCGAAGCGTAGTTCGCTATCATGATACCGCCGGTTTCGGTCTGCCACCAATTGTCATGAAACGGCAGACCGAACTTTTCGTTGCTCCATACAACCGCATCGGGATTTAGCGGCTCGCCGACACTCGCCATAAAGCGAAGACTATGCCGTGCTGGCGGCGGGACAGACTCTTCGCTTTTCATCAGCATACGGATGGCGGTGGGCGCAGTGTACCAGATCGTCACTTTTTCCTCTTGCAGAATCCGATACCAGCGCGCGGCGTCGAACTCAGCCTCATCAACAATCATCGTAAGACCATTGGTGAGCGGCGCGATAATGCCGTAAGAGGTTCCGGTCACCCATCCGGGATCGGCCGTGCACCAGAATATATCATCCGCGTGCATATCCAGCGCGAACTGCCCGGTGATGTGATGCGCGATCACCGCAGCATGGACATGGATCGCGCCCTTGGGACGGCCTGTGGTGCCGCTGGTAAAATGCAGCAGCGCACGGTCCTCCGGCAAGGTATTTACCAGCGCCGGGCCGTTGCCAGCCTGTTGCAATGCCTGGCTCCAGCCTATCACCCCCGCATCCTTTGCCCCATTGCCATCAATCAGGATAATGTGTTTGAGCGATGGCAGCTCGCGCCACCAGTTCGCCACCTTGCGCTCATAGAGCCGCTGCGTGGTAACCAGCACAGTGGCGTCGCCACGTTCCATCCGTGTACGAATGGGTTCTGGCCCGAACGCCGAAAACATCGGACAGAACACACTGCCGTTTTTCAGGGTTCCCAGCGCTGCAATATAAAGTTCTGGAACTCGCCCAGCCAGGGCGAAGACGGCATCGCCTTTGCCAACGCCAAGCGCCTTCAGCGCATTGGCGAAACGGTCCGTTTCGGCGCCGAGTTCCGCATAGCTGATGTCCCGCCGTGCATTGTCTTTTGAAATCCAGCGAATGGCGGTCTTGCCGCCAATGCCGTGGCGGACATGCCGGTCGACCGCCTCATAAGCCATGTTCAACCCGCCGTCCGGTAAGCCGTCAAGACGCCCGCGCGCCTGCGCCCACGAAAAATTCCGGCGCGATTCCGCATAATCACTGAGGTTGGGCGGCTTGACGAACGAAGCGCCCTTGCGGATGATTGTTGTTTCATTATTCATAACAGAACCTTTTCCGGTAGAACCAGAATATCAAAAAAATCTGATATTGAATTGATTTCGGTCAAGGCAGACGCGGCTCGCAATACTTATTTTGTGTTTCCTCAACCCCTAACAGGAGAGACGGACATGACCGAAACAACATCCAAACTGCCTATACATACGGAGAAAAAATCATCCGGTCTGCAAGCCTGGCGTCCGATCGAAAGTCTGCGCCACGAGATTGACCGGCTATTCGAAGATTTCGACCGGGATTTCTGGCGCGCGCCATTCCGCCGCTCGCTTCACGACATCGAACCGGTGCTGCGGCGCGGGCTAAGCTGGGGTGCCACCCCGGCGGTTGACATCGTGGATAAGAACGAGGCGTATCAGGTCATAGCCGAGTTGCCCGGCATGGATGAAAAGAATATTGAAGTGAAGCTGATCAATGGCAATCTGACCATCAAGGGTGAGAAGCGGGACGAGAAAGAGGAGAAGAAAAAGGATTACTATCTGCATGAACGCAGCTTCGGCGCTTTTGAGCGCAGCTTTGCTCTGCCCGATGGGGTCGACGCCGACAAGATCGAAGCGAGCTTCAGCAAAGGCATTCTTACGGTAACCCTTCCCAAAAAGCCGGAAGCCATTAAACCCGAGAAGAAAATCGAGATTAAATCGGCCTGATCCGCCGCAGGGAAACAGAGGCCAGCACAGCATTGAGACCCGGTTTTTGCTAATTGAAGCTGCGCTGGCGCGAATAATGATATACCCTGGCACGGGCGTCATAGGGGTTCAGCCAGCCTTGAGTCTGCGCGGCGTATTGACCGCCATCTAATAGACGGCGATAAAGCGCCGGGCGTTGTATCCACTAAGGCTGCATAATGCATTTGGTTCGTGTGTTGTTTTTGGCGCTGTTCGCTGCGCTTGTTATGCCGGTGCTGGCCCATGCAGGCGAGGATCCGGTGGCGCGTGACACGCGCACACTTATCAGTGGCGTCATCGCGATCCCGCATGATATCTCGCCCTTGTATACAGATATGGCCCGGCGGTTATACGCCGAACGGCAGGGAACGTCCCTGTGGCGGACGGACCGTGGCTGGCAGGACAAAGCCGTTATGGTGCAAAATATCCTGGCAAATGCCGGCCAGGAGGGGCTGCGCCCGGGCGATTATGCCGCCGGACTGCGCGCGTTGCCACCCGCCAATGCCACGGCGCGCCAGGTGGCTGAAGCCGATGTGCTACTGTCGGTTACTTTGCTGCGATATATTGCAGATATCAGTAATGGCCGGCGCAGGCCCTATGAGATCGATCCGGAACTGCAGATCACGCCGGATATTATCGATCCGCTTGAGACCCTGCGTGAGGGACTAAAGGCCCCTGACTTTGCTGCCTGGCTAAGGGGGCTGGCGCCATCCACGCCCGGCTATACGCCGTTGCGCGATGCGCTGGCGCGGATGCGGTCGCTGGCGGGAACCGGTGCATGGCCAAAATTACCGGACGGACCCAAACTGGAAATGGGACAGCAGGCGCCCGCCATCGTGACGCTGCGGCGGCAGTTGACGCTGCTTGGCGATCTGCACGGGGGCCTGCCCGGCAATGATCAATTCGACGCCGCACTTGATGTTGCGGTCAAAGCGTTTCAGGCGCGGCACGGCCTGCATATGGACGGCGTGGCCGGCCGGGACACACGGCGCGCGCTTAATCTTGCCCCGGCGGAGCGCGTCAAACAGATCATACTCAACATGGAGCGCTTGCGCTGGCTTGATGACAAGTTCGGACCGCGATATGTGCTGGTCAATATTGCCAGCTTCGAGCTGATTGCAGTCAACCAGAACAAAATTGTCCTGCGCAGTCCGGTCGTCGTTGGACGAGAGTATCGCCGCACCCCGATATTCAGTGATCAGATTATCAACCTTGTGCTGTCGCCAAGCTGGACGCCGCCGCCGCGTCTTGCGAAACTGGATGTATTGCCAAAGATCAAAGCTGACCCCGCCTATCTCAAGCAGCAGGGGTTTCGCGTCTTTGATGGCTGGGGGGCGGACGCCAGGGAATTGGATGCCGGCACGATCAACTGGCGCGCCGTCACGGCGGGTAATTTACGCTTCCGTTTCCGGCAGGATCCGGGGCCGCTCAGCGCGTTGGGCGGGGTGCGTTTTTCGCTGACCAATTCATTTGGCATTTATCTGCACGACACGCCGCATAAGGAATTATTCGGCAAGCATAGCCGCGCCTTCAGTTCCGGCTGCATCCGCGTCGCCAAAACAGCGGAACTGGCGTTGTTTGCTTTGGACAATGATGTCAACTGGCCGCCCGCGCGTCTGGCGGATGCCATGATCAGCGCAAAAACCGAGGTGGTAAAACTCTCCAAGCCCTTGCCGGTTCACATTATTTACCGCACCGCATGGGTCGATGAAGCGGGCGCGATGCAGTTCCGGGACGACATATATGGCCGCGACGCCTTGCTACGTAACGGATTAAAACTTGACGCGCCAGAGTAACTTCTTGTTAAAAGACGTCCTGGATAATGATCCGGGCCAGTAATTGTCTGCCAAGTCCAAGGAATTCATGTTGAAAACACCAGAGAATCAAGTGCAAGGTCAAGCTTTGCATCTTAATCGCCGCAGCCTGTTAGGGCTTGGCGGGGCCTGCGCGTTCAGCCTTCTTTCCGGGCGCGCCTTTGCCTATGGCAATGTTTTGGACCGTTCCAAAAAGCTTTCATTTCATAATTTGCATACCGGAGAAAACCTGCGCACGGAGTTCTGGGCGGAAGGGAAATTCATTCCCGAGGCGCTGGGGGAAATCAACCGCGTGCTCCGCGACCATCGCACCAATGAGATCAGCGCCATTGATCCCGCACTGCTCGATCTGCTGCATGCGCTACAGCGCAAAATTGAAACGAAGGAAACTTTCCATGTGATTTCCGGCTATCGCTCACCGGCCAGCAACGCGCAGTTGCGCGCCCATAGCGGCGGCGTCGCCACACGTAGCCTGCATATGAGCGGCAAGGCCATCGACATCGCGCTACCCGGCTGCAAGCTAGCCGATCTGCGCCGCGCCGCACTCAGCCTGCGTGCAGGGGGTGTCGGCTATTACCCGGCTTCGGGCTTTGTCCATGTTGACATCGGGCGGGTCAGGCAATGGTCATAGGGGCTGGAGGACGGCCAATACACTCCACAATAAGACTATAGCCCCAATACGGCCTTGGCGGCGATGTTACGCTGCACTTCGTTGGCCGCCATAGATTGAGGCGGCGCGACCGAACAGTATGGCGGGGCCGGACTTCATTGCCGCTGTCAGCAAGGCACCTTCCGCCGGGTCGCACCCTTGCGGGTAACACACAAGGACCCTTCCCAAACCACACATGATTGGATTTGGTAGCGCGCCGCAAACACAATTCCTGATCAATAAATTTCCCAGCTAACGAACTACGTGATTGCTTAAACAGCGCAACGGTATCCTACAGCAATGTGCGGGTCCTTGACCCAAATCAAGGTGGCAATTGTAAACTTATGGGATAAAATCACCAGCGGGCATGGTTGAGAGCCGTAGCGCCAAGAAGTTTTGGAAGGAAGGGTTTTAATGGGAGTTAGCCAGGAAAATGGCGCATCCCTCTTCATGTTGACCATATATGGATTACAGGCGTTGCTGCAATCCCTCCGTCAGCGCGGCTACCGGACGATTGGTCCGGTCGTGCAGGATCAGGCAATTGTCTATGATGAAATTGAGCTGATCTCTGATCTGCCGCGCGGCTGGACCGACGAGCAGGATGGTGGCCATTACCGGCTTGCCCGCAGCGATGACGAGGCGCTGTTCGGCTATTCCGTCGGCCCGCATTCATGGAAACGGTTTCTTCACCCGCCACGCCAACGCCTGTGGAGCGTTGAGCAAAAGCAGGATGGCGTTCGTGTAATACCGGAAGCCCCATCGGCTGAACGCCTCGCGTTCATTGGTGTGCGCGCCTGCGAGATTCACGCGATCGCCATCCAGGACCGCGTATTGCTTGGAGACAAATATATCGATCCGCATTATCGCGCCCGGCGTGAGGGCGTCTTCATTGTCGCCGTCAATTGCGGCAAAGCGGGTGGCACATGCTTCTGTGTATCGATGAACACTGGCCCAAAGGTGGAGGAAGGTTTCGATCTTGCGCTCACGGAGCTTGTTGGGGGCGACCAGCATGTCTTTCTCATTGAAGCGGGATCGGATGAAGGGCGCGCCGTGCTGAAGGATGTGCCGCACCGCGCAGCGGCGCAAGACGAGATAGAGGCCGCCCAGGCCGTGATCGCCCGGACAGCCACGTCCATGGGCCGTGAAATGCGCGCAGACGACGTGCGCGAGCTTTTGCTGCGCAACCTCGAACATCCGCGCTGGGATGAAGTGGCATCGCGCTGCCTGAGTTGCGCCAACTGCACCATGGTTTGCCCGACCTGTTTTTGCACCACCGTCGAGGATACGAGCGATGTCACCGGCGAACATGCGGAGCGGTGGCAGCGTTGGGATTCATGTTTCACCATGGATTTTTCCTATATTCATGGTGGGAGTGTGCGCGCCAGCGCGCGCTCGCGCTACCGCCAGTGGATGACCCACAAGCTTGCCACCTGGGTTGATCAGTTCGGCTCGTCGGGCTGTGTCGGCTGCGGGCGGTGCGTCACCTGGTGCCCGGTGGGCATTGATCTCACCGAGGAAGTGCGCGCCATCCGCATGTCATCCGCATCCATGGAGAATGCGTCATGAAGGGAATCGAAGAACTCTTGCGTCAACATCCTTTCGTTCAGGGACTGGAGGACGACATCGTTCGCATGATCGCTGGTTGTGCAAAGAATGTTGTGTTTCAGGTGAACCAGTATGTATTCCGCGAAGCTGACGCGGCGGATAATTTTTATATCATCCGGCACGGAACAGTCGCGCTGGAAATGTTCGTGCCTGGCCGGGGGCCGTTTACATTTCTTACGGTGAAAAGCGGAGAGATTCTTGGCGCCGACTGGTTGGTTCCACCCTACCGGTGTTCGTTCGACGCCAGAGCCGTCGAGCTGACCCGCGCCATCGCATTCGACGCCACATGCCTGCGGGATAAATGCGAAACGGACCATCACATCGGTTACGAGATGATGAAAAGATTCATTCCTCCCCTGGTGCGGCAGTTGCAGACCGCGCGCTTCCAGAGCCTGGAAATATATGATGATGACAAGCTCCAGAGCGAGTGATGCGAATACGGCGGCTTTAGACCCGATGACGCCACGGTTCCTTCCCGTAACGCGCCGCATCCGTGAAACCGCCGATACGGTATCGCTCGAAATCGCGACCGGTGATTCCGGCGATGGGGCGTCAGGCTTCCGGCCAGGGCAATTCAATATGCTGTACGCCTATGGGGTTGGGGAGATTCCGGTCAGCATTAGCGGTGATCCGGCGGTAACCGACCGGATGGTGCATACCGTTCGTTCCGTCGGTCCCGTAAGCGAAGCATTGGCGAAGCTGAAGCGCGGAGATGTTGTGGGCGTCCGCGGCCCGTTCGGCAGCAGTTGGCCCCTAGCGGAGGCCGCCGGGTTTGACGTTCTGGTTATTGCGGGCGGCATCGGTTTGGCGCCTGTGCGGCCGGTGCTGTATCATCTTTTGAAACGCCGCGCGGCCTATGGGCGAACGGCACTTCTCTATGGTGCGCGCTCTCAGCAGGATATTCTTTACGACAAGCAACTCGACGTCTGGCGGCGCACGCCAGATTTCCAGGTGCGCGTGACGTTAAATCACGCCGAACGGGAATGGACCGGCGATGTCGGTCATGTCACGGGATTGCTGGGCAAGGTCCGCTTCGATCCAGCCGACACAATCGCGATGGTCTGCGGGCCCGAGGTGATGCTGCGGTCAACGGCGCTCGCGCTTATGGACAGCGGCGTACCGGCGGAGCGGATATTTATCTCCATGGAGCGCAACATGAAATGCGCGACCGGCTTTTGCGGGCACTGTCAATTCGGCCCCTATTTTATCTGCAAAGACGGGGCGGTGTTCCGCTATGACCATGTTCGCGACCTTTTGACCATTCGGGAGCTTTAGCATGCGAAAATCTCGCCGCCCCAAATTGGCCGTCTGGAAATTCGCCTCTTGCGACGGCTGCCAGCTCAGCCTTCTGGATTGCGAGGATGAATTGCTGACGGTTGCCGGCGCTGTCGAGATCGCCCATTTTCTGGAAGCGACGCGCGCCCAGGTAAAGGGGCCGTATGATGTTTCGCTGGTTGAAGGGTCCATCACGACACCGCACGACGCCAAACGCATCCAGCAGGTCCGCCGGTCATCGCGTTTCCTCATCACCATCGGCGCCTGCGCCACATCCGGGGGCATTCAGGCGCTGCGCAACTTCGCCGACGTGAAGGAATATTTGTCGGTCGTATACGCCCGGCCCGACTATATCGAAACACTCGCGACCTCTACCGCTATTGCGGACCATGTCACCGTCGATTTTGAACTGCGCGGCTGTCCGATCAACAAGCAACAGTTGCTGGAGGTCATATCCGCCTATCTCGCAGGCCGCCGGCCCGTGACGCCGCCGCACAGTGTGTGCGTTGAGTGCAAGCTGGCGGGCAATGTGTGCGTCATGGTGGCGCACGGCACGCCCTGTCTGGGTCCCGCCACCCATGCCGGGTGCGGCGCGATTTGTCCGGCCTATAATCGCGGTTGCTATGGCTGCTATGGGCCGATGGAGACGCCCAACGCGCCCGCGCTGAGCAGCCAGTTGCGTGAACTCGGCATGGACGATCAGGCCCTGCAGCGTTTCTACCGCACGTTCAACGCCAATGCCCCGGCGTTTCGCAAAGAGAGCGAGCGTCATGGCCCGTAAGACCATAAAAGTCGATTATCTTGCCCGCGTTGAAGGCGAAGGCGCGCTCACCGTCGTGATCCGAGATGGGGCGGTAGAGTCGGCCAAGCTCAGAATTTTTGAGCCGCCGCGCTTTTTCGAGGCCTTCCTGCGCGGGCGCGCTTTTTCCGAAACCCCGGATATCACGGCGCGGATCTGCGGTATCTGCCCGGTCGCCTATCAGATGAGCGCCGTGCACGCGATCGAGAATGCGCTGGGCGTTACTGTCCCCAAACCCATTCGCGATCTGCGGCGGCTGCTCTATTGCGGTGAATGGATCGAAAGCCACACGCTGCATGTTTACATGCTGCACGCGCCGGACTTCCTCGGCTATGAGGGGGCAATCGAAATGGCGCGCGACCATCCGGACATCGTCAAGCGTGGCCTTGCGCTCAAGAAGGCTGGCAACGCGATCCTGTCGCTGCTCGGAGGCCGTGAAATTCATCCGATCAATGTCCGCGTCGGCGGCTTTTACCGTACGCCACGGCGGCGCGAGTTGCAGCCGCTTGCCGAACAGTTGAAATGGGCGCGCGACGCGGCGCTTGAAACTGTGCAGTGGGCGGGCGGGTTCGAGTTTCCCGAATGTGAACGCGACTATGAATTTGTCGCATTGCGCCATGGTAGCGAATACCCCTTCAACGAGGGGCGCATCACCTCCAACCGCGGGATCGACATCACGCCCGATCAGTTCGAAGCGCATTTCGAGGAATCCCACGTCAAGCACTCGACCGCCCTGCAGGCGCATCGCCGGGATGGCAAGCCTTACCTGACCGGCCCGCTCGCGCGCTATAGCCTTAACTTCGACCAGCTCTCGCCGCTGGCCCAGACGGCGGCGCGTGACGCGGGCCTTGGGATAAGTTGCATGAATCCCTATCGCAGTATCGTCGTGCGCGCGGTCGAGGTTCTGTATGCCTGCGATGAGGCGCTCCGGCTGATCGGGAATTACGAAGAACCCGAACAGCCCGCCATCGCCATGCAGCCTCGCGCAGGCATTGGCTATAGCGCTACGGAGGCGCCGCGCGGGCTGCTGTATCACCGCTACCGGCTGGAAGCTGACGGAACCATAGCGGAAGCGAACATCGTGCCGCCGACATCGCAAAATCAGGCAAGTATCGAGGAAGACCTCAGGCATTTCATTGCCGGCTGGCTCGATCTGCCGGACGCGGCGCTACGCCACCGGTGCGAGCAGACGGTGCGCAACCACGACCCCTGCATCTCCTGTGCAACCCACTTCCTGCGGCTGGAGATTGACCGTGGCCAATAACACGCCCCCCGATCATGGCCGCATGATTGTGATCGGCGCCGGGAATCCTGAACGGGGCGACGATGCGGCGGGCCGGGCTGTTGTGCGGCTTCTGCGCGGCGCGCTGCCGGATGAGGTGGCGCTTGTCGAGCTGGACGGCGAAGCGACGGCGCTGCTCGCCCATCTCGAAGATGTGGCAACGGCTTTTATTATTGACGCCTGCGCCTCGGGCCTTCCCGCCGGTTCACTCCAGCGTTTCGATGTAAGCGCGGAGCCTCTGCCACACGCGGCATTCAGCCTGTCTACCCATGGTTTTGGCCTGGCCGAAGGAATTGAACTGGCCCGCGCGCTTGGCCAGTTGCCGGAGCGGTGCATCGTCTACGCCATCGAAGGAGGTGCATTTGAGGCGGGCGCGCCACTGTCGCCGCCGGTCGCGGCGGCGGTCGCCGTCACCGCTAAGCGGTTACGCACAGAGATTACCGGCGGTGAAGATCACGGGAAAAGCCGCCATGCATGAAGCCTCTCTCATGGTGAACCTGATGCGCCGGATCGGCGAGGTGGCGCAGGCGGACCGCGCCAGCCGGGTGACCGGGGTGACGGTATGGCTCGGCGCGCTGAGCCATATGTCGGCTGAACATTTTTCCGGGCATTTTGAGCACGCCGCCATTGGCACGATTGCCGAAGGCGCACGGCTTAGCGTGACCATCTCCGGCAATATCCACCACGCCAATGCCCAGGATATCCTTCTTGAGGGCGTCGAAGTGGAGGTTCCCGATCCGTGACGCCAGCATTCGCACATTCTCCCAAGATCACAGCATCTGTGAAATCCCGGCTGCATATACTTGTTGGCGGGACTGTGCAGGGGGTGGGATTCCGGCCCTTTGTCTACCGGCTGGCGATGCAGTTAGGTCTGAGCGGCTGGGCCGCCAACTCGCTTCAGGGCGTCATCATTGAGGCTGAGGGCGCGCCCGAACGCCTTGCAGTGCTGGTTGAGGCCTTGCGGAAATCGCCGCCCGCCAACGCCAGCGTCACGTCCGTCGAAATCAGCACTGTTGCGCCACGCAGCGATACCGGGTTCGCTATCCGGCGCAGTCAGAAGGCAGGCGGCCACACGGCCCAGATTACGCCTGATCTTGCAACCTGCGCGGACTGTCTTGCCGAACTGTTCGATCCTTTCAACCGCCGCTATCTTTATCCCTTCATCAATTGCACCCAGTGCGGCCCGCGCTATAGCATCATCGAAGATGTCCCCTATGAGCGCGAGCGGACCTCGATGCGCCGCTTTCCCATGTGCGCGGCCTGCCAGACCGAGTATGAGGACCCCGGCAACCGCCGCTTCCATGCGGAACCCAACGCCTGTGCGCAATGCGGACCGCGTCTTGCCCTGTGGGATGCAGCCGGAAGGCATGTGGCCAGCGAACACGATGCACTACATGCCGCCGTCACTGCGCTGCGCATTGGGTGCATCGTCGCCGTTAAGGGGATTGGCGGGTTTCATCTTATGACAGACGCCCGCAACGAGATGGCGGTGCGCAGCCTGCGCGCGCGCAAGCACCGGGACGAGAAACCTTTTGCCGTCATGTTCCCGGCTTTACAGAATGTGAAGGCTTGTTGTCAGGTATCGAAAGATGAAGAGGAATTGCTGACGGCGCCCGCGCGGCCAATCCTGTTGTTGCGGCGGACCGTCGCGTGCGTTGCCCCGGCGGTGGCGCCCGGCAACCCCTTGCTCGGCGCCCTGCTGCCCTATGCGCCCCTGCATCATCTGCTGATGCGCGCGCTTGGCGCTCCGCTTGTCGCGACGAGCGGCAATATCACCGGCGAACCCATCGTGACCTGCGAGGATGAAGCGCTGCGCCGCCTGGCGGGAATAGCGGACCTGTTTCTTGTCCATGACCGGCCCATCGTCCGGCCGGTCGAGGATTCCGTGATGCGGGTTATCTGCGGACGCGCGCTGATGCTGCGCCGCGCCCGAGGCTTTGCGCCCGCGCCCATCGCACTGGAGGGTACGCGCGGCGGGATTCTCGCTTTTGGCGGGCATCTCAAATCAACCGTGGCGCTGACCCATGCGGGCGGTGCGGTGCTGAGCCAGCATATCGGCGATCTCGAAACGATTGAGGCGCGCGCCGTCCACGCCCGCACAGTGGATGACATAAGCCGTCTCTATAGGGTGCGCCCCCGCCTTGCCGTATGTGATCTCCATCCTGATTACGCCTCCAGCCGTGCGGCGCAGGCGCTTGGCCTTCCCGTCCTCTCTGTCCAACACCATCTTGCCCATGTCGCCGCCTGCATGGCCGAGCATGGCATCAAGCCGCCGGTCCTCGGCGTGGCCTGGGACGGTGCGGGTTTTGGGCCGGATGGAACGGTCTGGGGCGGAGAGTTCCTGTTAGTGACCGAGGCGGGCTGGCGGCGGGTCGCGCATCTGCGCCAATTCCGGTTACCGGGCGGGGAAAGCGTTGCGCGCGAACCACGCCGCGCCGCACTGGGTCTTTTATACGAGGCGTTTGGGGATAGCGCCTTTGACATGACGCACCTGCCACCCGTCGCCGCCTTCTCCCCTGCCGAGCGAACAGTGCTCCGCGCCATGCTCGCGCGCGGCGTAAATTCCCCCCTCACGTCAAGTATGGGGCGCCTGTTTGACGCTTTCGCGGCGCTTTGCGGCTTGCGGCAACGCGCCAGCTATGAGGGACAGGCGGCGTCCGAACTTGAATGGGCGGCGGGGGATCTTGCAAGTGGCCGCAGCTACGAATTTGCGCTGCGTGATCCGCCACAGAAAGAGGGCGCCATTATCGTTGACTGGCAGCCCGCGCTGGAGATGGCGCTGGCTGATCTGCGCGCGGGCGCTCTGCCGGGGCCGGTGTCGGATGCTTTGCATAGTGGACTCGCCAATGCGATTGCTGCGGTCGCTGCACGTATCAAGGAACGCCATGTGCTACTCACCGGGGGGTGTTTCCAGAACGCGCGCCTGACCGAAGCGGCGGTGCGCGCGCTGCGTTCCGCCGGGCATGCGCCTGTCTGGCACCAGCGCGTTCCACCCAATGACGGCGGCATTGCGCTTGGCCAGGCTGCGTGGGCCGTCTGGAATGAGCAAAGGGAGCAAAAGCCATGTGCCTAGCAGTCCCGGGACGCATCCTGAGCGTTTGTGGTGATGATCCGATGACCCGCCTGGGACGCGTCGATTTCGGCGGGATCATCAAGGAAATCAACCTGGCCTTCGCGCCGGAGGCGTGTATTGGTGACTACGTCCTCGTCCATGCCGGTTTCGCCATCGCGGTGATCGACGTGGCTGAAGCAGATCGCATCCTCACGCATCTTCAAGATTTAACCGAACCTCTAGACGACGGCGGGGGAACCGCATGAAGTTCCGCGACGAATATCGCGACGGCGCAACCGCGCGGCGCATCGCTGATGCGATTGGGCGCACCGTCACGCGGCCCTGGACCCTGATGGAGGTCTGTGGCGGCCAGACGCACGCCATTATGCGGTTTGGAATTGATGAATTGCTGCCACCGGGCCTTACCCTGGTGCACGGGCCGGGCTGTCCGGTCTGCGTCACCCCTGTTGAGTATATCGACAAGGCCATCGAGATCGCCGCCCGGCCGGAAGTGATCCTGTGCTCTTTCGCCGATATGCTGCGGGTGCCGGGCACTGATGGCGATCTGTTCGCCGCCAAATCACGGGGCGCTGATGTGCGCATCATATATTCGCCGCTCGACGCCATCGCCATCGCCCAGGCGGAGCAGACCCGGCAGGTCGTATTCTTTGCGGTTGGATTTGAAACCACCGCACCGGCGAATGCGATGGCCGCCTATCGCGCCAGATGCGATGGCGTCAAAAACTTCTCCATGCTGGTGTCGCATGTGCTTGTGCCGCCCGCGATGTGCGCGCTTCTCGAAGCGCCCGGCAACCGGGTTCAGGGGTTCCTTGCCGCAGGGCATGTCTGCACGGTGATGGGGATCCGCCAGTATGAACCAATCGCTGAACGTTTCGCGGTTCCCATCGTTGTGACCGGGTTCGAGCCTGTCGACATATTGCAGGGCGTTCTAATGTGCGTTCAGCAGCTTGAGGAAGGCCGCGCCGTGGTGGAGAACCAGTATAGCCGCTCGGTCCGCCCTGACGGCAATCTTCCGGCGCAGGAAATCATGCGCGAAGTCTTTCAGGTGACACCACGGCGCTGGCGCGGCATCGGCGATATTGCCGAAAGCGGCCTTGGGCTTGCCGAAGCCTATGGCGATTTTGACGCTGAACGCCGCTTCGGCGTGGTGATCGCGCGCGAAGAGAAGGTCACCGAATGCATCAGCGGCCCTGTGCTGCGCGGCGAATGCAAACCAACCGACTGCCCCGCCTTTGGCGTCCGCTGCACGCCGGAACGGCCATTGGGGGTTACCATGGTTTCTTCCGAGGGGGCCTGCGCCGCCTACTACCGCTATCGCGGAACACAGCGGCTGGGGAGGGTATAAAATGACGTCTGCGGATGACTTTAATCTCTCCTGCCCGGCCCCCGCAATGGACCGCGACACGGTGCAGCTTGCGCATGGCGGTGGCGGGCGCGCGATGAAGCAACTGATCGATTCGATCATCCGCCCGGCTTTTGCAGACCCGGAGCTTGATCATTGCCACGACGGCGCCGTGCTGGAAATCGAAGGCACGGTTGCCTTCACCACCGATTCCTATGTGGTGCGTCCGCTGTTTTTTCCAGGCGGCGACATCGGCACGTTGGCGGTCAACGGCACGGTCAATGATCTCGCCATGTGCGGCGCGCGCCCGCTTTACCTCAGTGTCGGCTTCATCCTCGAAGAAGGGCTTCCTATCGGCACGCTACGCCAGGTCGTGAATTCGATGCGCAAGTCGGCTATTGCAGCGGGGGTCCGTCTGGTCACCGGAGACACCAAGGTCGTGGATCGCGGCAAGGCGGACGGCATCTTCGTGAACACCGCCGGGATTGGCCGCATCATAGCGCCAACCCCGATCCGGCCCGGTAGTGTGCGCTCTGGCGATGTGGTGATCCTCAGTGGCGACATTGGCCGCCACGGAATTGCCGTCATGGCCGCACGCGAAGGCTTCGGCTTCGAGACTGTAATCGAAAGTGATTGCGCGCCGGTCGCCGCGCCCGTGCTTGCGCTTATCGAGGCGGGAATCGCGGTGCGCTGCCTGCGCGATCTCACCCGTGGCGGGCTGGCGAGCGCGGTGGTGGAGATTGCCGAAACCGCCGGGCTGGCGATCACGCTGGACGAGGCGTCAATCCCGGTGCGGGAAGACGTGGTTGCGGCCTGCGAGCTGTTGGGCTTCGATCCGCTGCATGTTCCCAACGAAGGCCGCTTTGCCGCCTTCGTCGCGCCAGAAGACGCCGGGCGCGCCTTGGCAATCCTGCGAGGGCATTGTGTGAGTGAAAGTGCGGCCATCATCGGCCATGTGAGCGCGGGCCCGCTCGGACAAGTCGCGTGCCGCGGCGCACTCGGCGTCTTACGCGCCGTTGACATGCTGAGCGGCGAACAATTGCCACGCATTTGCTGAAACCGTGAAACCGCTTGTTGCGGCCTTACACCGGGGACAGATCAAGAAGGGGGCAGGTCACAGCTAGCGATCACTGTGTGCGAACCAGAATGTTGCGAACCGATCCATCGCTCGGAAACGCCACGACAGGCTCTGTGCATGGCGCACCATCCACTGTCATGGTATTGGCGCCGCCGGTATCGCCTGTCCTTTCGACGCGGATGTTCAGGCTGCCCCTGGGGCCACGAACCTGGGCTTCGAAGAAGCTCCAGTCGCCGGGCAGGCGCGGATCAATCAGCAGATCGCCATTCTTCAGCCGCAGCCCGAGGATTTCTTCGACGCCAAACCGCCACAGCCATGCGGCGGATCCGGTGTACCAGGTCCAGCCGCCCCGCCCGATATGCGGTTCAACCCCGGCGACATCGCCCGCGAGCGCGTAGGGTTCTACAAGATAGCGCTCGGCGTCGCTGCGGGTCAGCGCATGATTGATTGGGTTCAAAATTTTGAAAACATGCGCCGCCCGATCATTTTCGCCAAGGCGCGCGAAAGCAATGCCCAGCCATACGGCGGCATGGGTGTACTGCCCCCCGTTTTCCCGGATGCCCGGGGGATAGGCTTTGATGTAACCGGGATCGCGCGGCGTTGTATCGAAGGGCGGCCAGAGCAGGCGGATCAGCTTATCCTCCTCCCGGATCAGCGCGCGGGCCGCAGCCTCAATCGCTGTGCGCGCACGTTCCGGCGCGCCAGCCCCCGATATCACCGCCCAGGACTGGGCAATGGAGTCGATGCGGCATTCATCGTTGGCCGCCGACCCCCAGGGCTGCCCATGGTCATCAATGGCGCGCTGATACCACGCGCCATCCCAGGCGATTTTTTCTACGGCCTGCTGAAGCCGCCCGGCCTCTGCTGTCCAGCGTGCGGCAATATCCTCGCGCTTCATTTGCTTGCACAGTCCGGCAAAGCTTTCCATCGTGGCGATCGCGAACCAGGACAGCCACACGCTTTCGCCACGGCCATTTTGCCCCACCCGATTCATCCCGTCATTCCAGTCGCCTGAACCGATCAGCGGAAGTCCGTTTGCGCCCTGGGTGACGCCGCGTTCAAGCGCACGTTCGCAGTGCTCGAAAAGCGTGAACCGTTCCGCCGTGATTTCAAAGCTCGTATAGCGATCCCCTTCGTCCGGCGACAGCGGCGGCGCGCGCAGGAAAGGTATTTCTTCGGTAAGAATGGACACGTCTCCCGTCGCCGCGACATAGTGGCTGACAGCATAAGGCAGCCACAACAGATCGTCCGAGCAGCGCGTGCGAACGCCCCGTTCGATCAGCGGGTGCCACCAATGCAGGACATCGCCTTCTTCGAACTGGTGTGCCGCGCTGGTCAGAATATGCGCGCGCAGGCGGGCCGGATCGGAATGCAGAACCGCAAGTAAATCCTGAAGCTGATCACGAAAGCCAAGCGCGCCCCCGGCCTGATAAAATCCCGCGCGCGCCTGCACGCGCGACGCCATGACCTGATAGGGAAGCCAGCGGTTCACCATCACATCAAACGCCGGATCGGGTGTTTGGACACTCACCGCGCCCAGATGCTGGTCCCAGTGGCGCACCAGCGCCTCGAATGCGCGGTTGACGTGTTCGGGTTCCTGCCAGCGCCGCGCCAGCGTCTCGGCATGCGCGCGGTCATCCCCCTGGCCCAGTACGAACACAACCTCGACCGTCCCTCCGGCTTCGATGTCAAGATGCACCTGTAGCGCCGCGCAGGGATCGGCCCCGGGATGCACCCGGCCGCCCAGATCCCACCGCAGCAATCCGGCAGGCCGGCGCATATCGCCCTCGCGGCCAAGAAATTCCTGCCGGTCGGCTGTCATGCTGTGAATCCGGTGGCTGGACGTAAGAAACGCCACACGTTCGCCAAACTCGGGGTTCCAGGGATTGCGCGCCATGATCGCATGGCAACTGGCGTCATAGTCGCATACCACGAATGCGCGCGACCTGCTCTGCAACGCGCCAAGCATCCACTCGGCGTAATAGGTCGCGGTGATGCGCCGTGCACGGAACGATTTGCTGGTGAGCCGCAGCCGCGCGATCTTTACAGGCGCATCGGCGGGCACAAAGATAAGAAGCTCCTGCTCCAGCCCGTTACTCAACTGCCGCCATTCGGTGTATCCCGCGCCGTGCCGGATCTGGCAGGCGCCGCCATCGCCTATCGGCTGTGGCGTTGGCGTCCAGAGTTGGGCGCTCTCTTCGTCCCGCAAATAGAGCGCCTCGCCCGGCGGATCGCAGACGGGGTCGTTGCTCCAGGGCGTCAGCCGGTTTTCACCGCTATTCAGCGCCCAGGTGCATCCCACCCCGGCTTCCGTGACGATGCTGCCGAAACTGTCGTTCGCCAGAATGTTGGACCACGGGGCCGGGGTATGCTCACCCGGTTCCAGATGAATCACATATTCGCGCCCATCCGCAGAAAAGCCACCAAAACCATTGTCGAAAAGCAGGTCTGTTGGGCGTTGTAGCGGCCTGATTTCTTCGTCAGTCTCGGACGCCCTGATGCCCTCGAAGCGCGGGGGCATTCCCCGTTGCTCCATTGCGTGCGCAAGCAGTGGCCCCAGCGCGCCTTGCTGCGCGTCCAGGATAATGCGCGCAACCGATTCCACAAGACGGACGCGCTCCTCACCGGCCTGATCTGCGGCGACCAGGTGAATTCCGCTGTTGCGGCCAAGCTGATCCGGCTCGCCGGCGTCGCGCAGCAGCGTAAAGATCCGGTCGCGCAGCATGTCCATATAGCTGGACGCGCCCGTGCGCAAAATGACAAGGTCAAAGTAGATTCCACGCCGGCGCCAGAGCTGATGCGCGCGCACCAGCAAACGCAGAAGGTCCATTTCGTTTGGGTCACTCATGCGCAGCACAAGGATAGGATGATCGCCGGATATTCCAAGCGGCCAGAGACCCGGCTGACCAAGCTTATTCGCAGCGATCGCGTCCGGCGCGGCGCGCAGTGCTGGATGCTGAAGCAGCATAAGCGAGGAAAGCATCTGAAGTTCCGGCAGCCGCGCGGGCTCTAACCCCAGCCGGTGCGCTTCTCGCGCGGCTTCGACAGCGGCGTTGCCTAACGTCCAGTCGAGCGAGGACAGCGTCGCATAACGCTCGGCCAGCTCCAGCACCGACTCGCGCGAACCGGCCGCCAGCGTAACGAATGCAAACTGGCGCCTTTCATGCGGTTCAAGCTCGAGACGCACCTGAAGGGCCATGACCGGATCAAGCGTCCAGCCCGCCTTTCCCGTCAGCCCCTCGACGATGCCCAGTGGACGGCGCGTACTGCCATTGCGGCCAATAAAGGATCGCCGGTCAGTCTCGAAACCTGTGACCTCAATATCCGGCGTGACGCCCACTATCCTGTGCAGGAGAACCGGCGGCTTGTCGCCCGGCTCGCGCGCCCGGCGTGTATAGAGCAACCCGTTTATTTCGGGCAAATGCTCGCTGCTTACGAAAAGCTTGCTGAACGCAGGGTGACGTTCGTCTTCCAGCGGCGGCGCCAGAACAACCTCGCCATAGCTGGTCAGCCGGAGCGTTCGTGCGCGCCCGCTTTCGTTCAGAACCGTGATCCGGCGAATTTCCAGATCATCGCTGGGCGCGACGCCCACCTCCATCGTGATTGCAACGCCATCATCCCGGCGATGAAATTCCGCCATGTGCGGATGGAAGATGACCCGCGCTTCCGCTGGCGCAACGCCGGTTGGCTGTTGCCCGGCGGACCAGACTGCGCCGCTGTCCTCGTCGCTCACATAGATCCACAGCCCATGACCATCGCTTGTGGCGCCGGGTTGCCAACGGGTCAGCGCATGCCGATGCCATAGCAGGCCGCCGCTGCCGGTTGCGGTGATCCAACTCGCAAAACGGCCATTACCCAGCGTATGCATTTGCGGAAAATTATTCGCGGTTGGCGGAACCCAGGCATGCGGCGCGGCGCTGGGGGGCATACGCGGGATGGGCGCTTCGCGCTCTGTTTCACGGGTAAGCTCGTGGGGAAATTCCCATGGCACGCGCTCCTGAAGCAGAAGCTCTATTGCCCGCATACGGGGGTCCGCATGGAACCTGCGCACCAGAATATCATCACACAGGGCATTGCCAAGGGCCGCCAATGTCATGCCCTGATGGTGCGCCATATAGGCGCGCACGGGCATGAAGTCGCGTCCCGTAGTAACGCGCGCGGGCGTGAAGTCGGCGGCGTCGTGAAAACCATAGCGGCCTGAAATCCCCAGACGCTCCAATTCCCGCAAATTGCGAACCGCCAGGTCAGGCCTTACGGCGAGCGCGAGCGCTGTTGCATAGGGGGCCACCACCCGGTCGCGCGTCAGTCCACGGCGCAAACCAAGGCTCGGCACGCCGAATGCGCTGTAGCGGTAATTGTGTTCGGGATCCTGCGATGCGAAGGCGGATTCGGATATGCCCCAGGGAATGCCGAGCGCATCGCCATAGGCGCGCTGCACGTCGGCGGCGGTGCGATCACTCTGCCCGAGAAGCGTGTCCGGTTCGCTGCGCAGCAGAAGCGTGGGCATCAGATATTCGAACATCGACCCGCTCCAGGATACCAGCGTAAGCCCCTCCGGCGTCCTGGCGATCGGGCGTCCAAGAAAAAGCCAGTGCTCAGGCAGAACGTCTCCCTTGGCGATGGCGAAGAAGCTGGCCAGACGCGCCTCGCTCGCCAGAAGATCATAGTGGTGTGGATCGATCCGGTCGGAACTGACATTATATCCGATATGGAATAACCGGCTGTCTTCATCGAAGAGCAGCCGGAAATCCATCCCGAACGCCATGGCCTCGCATCTCCGCCCAATATCAATAATGCTTTGCCGCAACTCACTTTGCGCGCGGGCGCCCTGATCAAGTGCGTCATCCAGCTCCCGGAGCCATTGCGCAACCTCACCCGTGTGCGCGGCCGCGCGGAAGGCCGCCAGTGACTTGCGGGCGCTGGCGCAGCGTTCGTCCGACTCCGCCAGCAGCATTGCGGGAGAGAGGGACTTGCGGATTTCGTCAGCCAATTCTTCGCAGCCGGACGGCGGCGCCTGAATTAAACCAAGCCACGGCAGCTGCGTCTCGATGCCCCGCCGCATACTGATCAAGTGGTGATGCAGCCGCTCCAGCCAGATGCGGATCTCACCCAACGCCTCCATTGATGGCGCTTTGTGCTGCGCGATGGCTTTTCCGATTGCTTCCTCAAGTCCGGGATATTCCCGCTCGCACAAACCGGTCAGGATCACACCCCACGCGGCGGTGTCTTTAGCCTGCGATCCGCGCACGGCTATCGCCTCGATGCGCGCGCGCAACTCCGCAGTCTCTGCGATCGAATCTGCTTTCAACGCCCGGCTCAAAAGATCGAGTGTATCGGCGAGACCGTCCCAGAGTTCGCGGCGCAACACCGGGCCGCGCACAGCATCAAGACAGCCCTCTTTCAACGCTACAAGGCTGACCGCCAGGTTTCCACTGTCAACCGTTGAGACGTAACGCGGCTCAAGCGGCTTCAGGCTGCGCGTGTCGTACCAGTTGAGGACGTGTCCACGGTAGTGCTCCAGCCGGTCGAGCGAGTCGAGACCATTGCGAAGGCGCGCGGCCAGGTCGCTCAGGTCCACATATCCGAGATCCCAGGCGGTAAGCGAGGATAGGAACATCATGCCGACATTGGTTGGCGAGGTGCGATGGGCGATCTCGGCATGCGGCTCCTCCTGAAAATTATCCGGCGGCAGCCAGTGATCATCGGGACCGGCGAAAGTTTCGAAATACAACCAGGTGCGCCGCGCGATGCGGCGCAGAAAGGCGCGATCCCTGGGTCCAAGCTGTTCAATCTCCGGACGCGAAGAGCGGCTGATCCGGATGGCGATTTCCGGCGTCAACAGCCATAGCACAAGCAGGGGCGCCGCCGGCAAAAGCGCTACCGGGTTTATAATGGCGAGCGCGACCGCAAATGCGGCGGCCAGCGCCGGGGATATCCACATTTCACGCCACTGATCCGCCCGGGCGTTGCGCGCGCCGAAATGCGCCGCCGTATGGGCGGCGGATGTCCATATGAGAAGATTGCGGCGCGACACATATAGCCGCCAGAGTGTCCGCAGAATCGCATCCGTGGCGACGGCTGTATCCTGAACCAGAAAGGCGACGGCCAGAAACCAGCGCCCCATATGGTCCGCAAGACGGCGCAGCAGGCCGCGCACCGCCCCGCGCCGCCGGCCACGGGCAAGTCCGGTGACCAGTTCCGTGAACACGAATGCGCCGGGCGCCGCCAGCGCGAGGAAGGTCCAGACCCAGGGGCTGCCCGGCAGCACGAACCAGCCCGCCGCCGCCAGTAAAACCAGGCTGAAGGGGTGCAGGCTGCGGCGGAAATTTTCGATGATTTTCCATCGGTCAAGCCAGGACAGCCGGTTCGCAAGAAGCACACCGTTCTGCCCGGGCGCCTGCCTAGCAAGCCAGGGCAGAAGCTGCCAGTCGCCGCGGACCCAACGGTGCCAGCGCCGCGTATATTCGCGGTAGTCAGACGGAAAGCCCTCATACAGCACGATGTCGCTTGCCAGCGCGGCGCGGCCGTGAATGCCTTCGAAAAGGTCGTGGCTAAGCAGAGCGTTCTCGGGCGTACGCCCCCGCAGGCTGCGATTAAAGGACGCGACCTCGTAGATCCCCTTGCCGACGAATATCCCCGAGCCGAAAAGATCCTGGTACACGTCGGACACGGCGCGCGAATAGATGTCGATGGCCGTGTCTCCCGCATAGAGCCGGGTGAAGAGAGATCTGCCGCCACAGTCCGGAGAGATTTCCACCCTCGGCTGTATGATCGTGTAACCAGACCGCACGCGGCCAGTGGTTGCGTCGAACTCCGCTATGTTCAGGGGGTGGGCCAGCGCGCCGGCAAGGCGGCTGACAGATGCGGGCGGAAGAATCGTGTCGGCATCCAGTGTCACCACGAAACGGATGCCGCGCAGCGCGTCCAGATCACCTTCCCGAACAGAATAGGCGGCCGTATCCCCGCTGAGCACGAAGTCATTGAACTGCTCCAGCTTGCCGCGCTTGCGCTCCCAGCCCATCCAGCATCCCTCGGAAGGATTGTAGCGCCGTGGCCGCTGTAGCAGGTGGAAGGGTCCAAGGCCCTCTTGCCCATAGCGGCTGTTGAGCTGTCTGATGCCGTCGATGAGCGCCTGCTCCACATCCGTATCGCCCGGCATCCGCTCTTGCGGGCCATCCGCATGATCGCTGAGAAGCGCGAACTGCAACGCGGGGTCGGCGTTTGTCAGCCGATGCGCCTCCAGCCGGTCGAGCAATGCGGGAATCTCTGACGGGCTGGCGATCAGCACCGGCATGACAACAACGGTGGCGCAATCGGGCGGGATTCCTTTTGTGAAGTCGAGCTTGGGCAGCACCCGCGGCGGGACAATCAGCGTCACGATCCAATGCGCCAGCGTTATGCCAAGTCCCCAGGCCGGCAGTAAAGTCAGGGCGATACCCACAACCCATAACGCCGGTGAGGCGCCCACCGCCAGCAGATAGAATGCAGGCAAAATGAGCGCGGCTACGCCAGCACTGGCAATGGCGCTAAGATAAAGCGGCTCAGCGTGACGCATAAGCCACAGGCCGCATCTGGCCAATAGCGGCGCACGATATCCGAGTGTGACCTCGAATGTTTTACGGCCATCGCCCAGAAGCCAATAACCCACATGGCTACGTTGCGGCCCAGCGCCTGATGCTGATGATTGCGCGAGCAATGTCTCCGCCACCGCCCACTCGGATTGACGGGCCCCACGGGCCAGTTTCTCGACGCTCTGGCGGTAGCGGTCGCGCGTCTCGAAGTCCATGCGCGGATAGACTTTTGCGGGATCGCGCTGAAGGATCGCCTCCACCTGGCTGGTGCTCTCGAAGAAATCCTTCCACTGAATGGAAGCGATAACGCCCAGATTGGCGATGGCGCGCGCCACGCACTCCGTATCATCGAATGGCCCCACACAGGCCGCGCAGTGACTTGGCGCAAAAGGCGGGGAGAGGTCCGGGAACAGCCGCGCAAACGCCGCAACCAGGATTTCCAGGCAGGCCAGGCGAAGCATTGTCGGGAACGCCCATAGCTCCGCGATTGTTAACGGCGCCTCCTCCTGATAGGCGCGCACGAATTGCACAGAGGCCGCTAGAGAAAGCTGAAGACGGGACGCTTGCAGCAGGCCGTGCGCCAGCACGAAAACACGCGGCAGTCCTTTTTCTTCAGCCGTCGTGAGGCTTTGCAGATTCCGGTAAAATTGCGGCGGCATATCCTCCTGGATCTGCTTTACTGCGCGCTCCACCTGATAGTCATTGTCGAGAAGCCATTCGGCCGCCTTGGTGGCGTCAGGTTCCGCCGTGGCTGCGGCCTCTCGTGCGCGTTCAAGCCATTCGGGCAACGCATGAAGCTCCGCCCATGCCGGAAGCGGGCGCGGCTTGCAGCCTGAAACCGCGTGATGCTTTGACAGCTCGCAAGCGGCGGCTTCGAGCGGGCCAACAGCGTGCTCTGGCAGCGGTGCGTTCACTAAGCGCTCAGGTTTACAAGTTGAACGCCTGCCGGATTTGCATCCGCTCCGTGCTGCGCCGCCGCCAGATGGTTGCGGACAATCAGCAGCGGAACGGAGGAGTGAGCGATCAGATGCGCGGTCACGCTGCCATAGGGCGCGTCCGTCCGGCCGCTATGGCCATGCGCGGAAAGAATGACGAGGTCAACATTTTCCTCGGCAATAAACCGCACAAGACGGCTGCGAACATCACCGTCGCGCAGCACCATGGTGCGTACGCGAACCCCACTGCAGGCGACACGGCGTTGCAGGCGGGCGAGATATTCTTTTGCGACCCTTTCGTTACGGTGCACCACGCGCTCGCGCAGTTCAATATCCTCAGGCTCAAGCGGCCCGGATTCGATCAGCTCGGGAACCGGAATCGCGCAAGCAATCAGAAGTTCAGCCTGTGCGGCTTGCGCCAGGCGAATGGCGAAGGGAAGGACGCTCTCAGCCCGTGATGAACCATCCACCGGAACCAGGAGCCGCCGATAGCGTACGTCACGCCCGGCTGCGGTGGAATTGTCCGCAGCGGGCACAAGCAATACCGAGCCACGGGCCCGGTCGAGCACATTGCGCGCCGTGTTGCCAAGGCCGTCCTCGGTTAGCCTGCCCTCTCCATGCGCGCCCAGGACGACAAGCTCGGCCGCGTGGTCGGTGGCCCACAGACAAATCTGTTCGGCCGCATGCCCCTCGACGATCTCCGCATCAACGCAGCCTGCCTCATCGCATAACCCGACGGCGAGAGGTTCGAGGGAGCAGCGCGCCTCGTGGCGGCGGATGTCCCATTCGAGCGGGTCCGCCCGCGTCGCGCCCGCCGGTCCCGCTTCGAGAACCTGCAGGAGCGTAATAGGAGCCCCCAGGGCGCTCGCAATGGCCAATGCATGCTGCGCGACCCGTTGCGACAGTCTGGATCTGTCGAGGCAGGCGACAATGCGGCCCTGCGCAATCACGGGGCTGGCGAATGAATTACGCTGCCCGGAAACGGAACTATCCTGCATGACATGTCCTCCTCTTCATTATGTCTGATAAAGTCAGGTATGCATTGCTGGAAAGCGGAAAACACGAGAAGGATCTTGCTGAAAAGCACAAACCCCCACCTTTACGGAGTTCGCCCCGCAGAAGGCCCTTCACTTATCCTGAAAGTCCAGGTTAACATAATAGATCACTCGTGTCTTCTTCCACATTGACCTTAATCAAGTTGGAGATGAATGACACAGCCACTCACCGGCTATTTTTTCAGGAGAAACACAGGCATTTTTAGCATTTCCGTCTGCCCGCGCACACCAACGGGAAAAATAGCACTTGATGAACGCCTATGTTCAATTAGCAGATGAAATTCTCAAAAAATTCTACGTCGCGCCAGAAACCGGGCTGAGCAGCGTCGAAGTTATCCACAGGCGGCGGCAATTCAGCCCGAACCGTCTAATTCAGGCCGCGCGCCGGCCAAGATATCGAAACACCGCCTTTTCGATTTCCACGATGACGAATAGTGCAACGCTGGCCGCGATGATTTGGCTCCAGGTATTGAACCCCAACCCCGACGTGTCGAACAACGCTTGCATCCATGGGGCGTAGGTGAAAAGAGCCTGGACGATGACGGTCAAACCGATGGCGATCAGCACCGGACGGCTGCCGAGCAAAGCCTCCCAGGATAATGACGATGCATATAAAAACCGCGCGCTGAAGAGATAGGCGATCTCGCAGCCTACCAGGGTATTGACTGCTGCGGTTCGCGCGGTCTCGAGAGTGGCGCCATTCGCCAACTGCAACTCGAAAAGGCCGAAAGTAGCGATGAGCATCAGAAATGATACGAAGGCGACCCGCCATAAAAAATATCCCGATGCAACCGGTTCTTTTGGCGGGCGCGGCGGACGGGCCATAATGTCAGGCTCGGGCGGTTCAAAGGCCAGCGCCATTCCAAGCGTCACAGCGGTGACGAGATTGATCCAGAGTATCTGCACCGGCGTCACCGGCAGCACTTGGCCGAACATGATCGCGGCGATGACCGTCATGGCCTCGCCGCCGTTGGTCGGAAGAATGTAGAGGATAGTTTTCTTCAGATTGTCGTAAACTGCCCGGCCCTCGCGCACGGCATGCATTATCGAGGCGAAATTATCGTCGGCAAGCACCATCTCGGCTGCCTCCTTGGCCGCTTCGGTCCCCTTCACGCCCATGGCGATCCCGATGTCCGCGCGCTTGAGCGCCGGCGCGTCATTCACGCCATCCCCCGTCATCGCCACGATCTGACCATGGCTCTGCAGGGATGTGACGAGACGCAGTTTGTGCTCGGGGCTGGTGCGCGCGAATATGGTCGTGCTCAGAACAGCGTCGCGCAAGTCTGTATCGGACATCTTGTCGATATCCCGTCCGGTCAGCACCCTTTCGGGCGCCATGAGCCCCAACTCACGCGCAATGGCGCTGGCCGTTAGCGCGTGATCGCCGGTAATCATTTTCACGCCGATGCCTGCGGCAAGACACTCCCTGACTGCGGCTATGGCTTCGTCGCGTGGCGGATCGATCAAGCCAAACAGGCCCAGCAATGTGAGCTCCTGCTCTACATCGCCAAACACGAGTTGTTGATGCTCGGAAACCGTCCGTTTCACCGCCACCGCCAGCACCCGCTGCCCCTTCGCCGCTATCTGGTCGATGTGCTGTTGCCAGCGGCCGGCGGCGAGCGGACGCTGCGCGCCATCGTGATCCTGCTCCCACCGGCACATTTCCAGCAGGCGTTCGGGGGCGCCTTTCACATAGATAACGCCGTTTCCGGCATGATCATGGTGCAGCGTCGCCATAAAGCGGTGTTGAGACTCGAACGGAATTTCGTCCGTACGCGGATGTTGCCTTGTTTCCTCGCGAAGATCGAGGCCGGACTTCAGGGCCGCTGTCAGCAAGGCGCCTTCCGTCGGGTCGCCATCAATACCCCAGACGCCCGCTTCCTCTTTCAGCACTGCGTCATTGCACAAGGCGGCGGCGCGTAGCGCTTCGCTGAGGTCCGGCGCCCCATCAGGCAGAATGTCCGCGCCATTCTCGCTAAAGCCGCCATGCGGGTCATAACCGGTGCCGGAGGCCTCATAGATCGAATCAGCGGTGACGACGGTGCGAACCGTCAACTCGTTGCGCGTCAGCGTGCCTGTCTTGTCCGAACAGATCGTCGTGACC
>CAMTVX010000093.1:0-5127 GCA_947085295.1 uncultured Alphaproteobacteria bacterium
CTTCCGATCTAAGATCAACCGCCATTGCTGGTTGACGCGGATCGAATGAAAGCCATCCAGATTACCACGCAACTTCTCGAAGTGGTTGCTGGGGGGAACGCGTAAATCCTGATCCGTCGTCGCATTGTCGATCATCTGGAGTCTGCGGAACAGGCGACCTTCGAGATCAGGCGGGATGTGCCTTGATCGAACATTGCTGATAAAGAAGGCGCGCAACCAGCCGTCCCTGAAGCTCTCGATCATTCCACGACTCCATCAGGAGACAATGTACCACTCTAGGATACAGATTTCAAGCCTGGATGCTCGATGTTGCCGCAAGTAGCCGAATGGCCGGAAACCGGCTACGGTGCCGTAAACATCATTGAAAACATTGGCTTTCTGCCTTGGAGCGGCACGCGACCCGACCATCCGGCACGGAGAAAGACAAGCCATGTCAATGGCTTGGATGGCGGCCGGAGAGCCGCTTTTATCTTGCCATCCTATGGTCGCCCCGTAAGCGTCCGGTTCTGACACATCGGTAAGGGGGTGCAATGCCGGTCCATATGAGGTTCTTTCGTGCATGGGAGAATCTCCGGTGGTATCGAAACATTTCCAGAACAAGGCGCGGCGTTCATACTGGTCGGTGCATGTGGAAGCATGGCAGCGGAGCGGGCTGTCGCGGCGTGGTTATTGCCGTCAGAATGGTGTTGCCGATCCCACTTTCAAGCGTTGGATTGCCGTTCTCGCGGATGCAAAAGCCTTGCAAATCCAGCGCGAACTGGATGCTGAAGTGCGGCGCAAGCGGCGTGAACGCAAGCGCAAAGGGCCGTCGCATAACAAGCGCAGTCAGGCGGTTCAGGCGTTCTGGGCGATGCATATCGAAGCGATGATCTGGAGCGGATTGAGCATCCGGGAATATGCGGCCGGGCTCCATCTGTCGCCGTACAGCCTGCGTAAATGGCGTGACCGGATTGAGGACGGCGAGTCCGATCCTGACTGGCGGGCGCTGCTTCATCCGAGCGCCCGCCCGAAATTAAGCACTGGTGTTAGCAGCGCTGCTAAGGAGCCTGGCGTCGAAAGCGGCTTGACAGATGCATCTATGGCGCACGGCGAACATGTTGGCCGACGCCGTTTCACTGACCAAGAAAAGCGTGTCATTGTAGAAGAGTCCGAGCTTCCCGGCAGTACCGCCGCCGAGGTCTGCCGCCGCCACGGGATCGTCACCAGCATGTTGTTCCGCTGGCGGGTCCAGCTCGGATATCGCAAAGAGAAGGTGAAGCTTGCGACTGTCCGAGCTTCCGCTGCAAGCAGCGCCGATGCGCTGGTGCTGCAGGATCTGCTGCCGATGCCTGATGGGATGGCGGCGTTCGATCTGCCCGATGGACAGCGCGTCTTTGCGCCTGTCGGCGCTGATCCGGAGGCGGTGCGGCGGTATGTTGTGGAACGGGAGACGGCGTCATGATGATCGTGCCCGCTGGCGTCAAGGTGCATCTGGCGTTGGGTTATACCGATATGAGGAAGGGCATGGACGGGCTGGCGATGCTGGTCCAGGACGCGCTGAACAAGGATCCATTCTCGGGCCACCTTTTTGCTTTCCGGGGCAAGCGCGCATCGACATTGAAGATCCTGTTCTGGGATGGGAATGGATTGTGCCTGTTCACCAAACGCATCGACCGGGGTGGCTTCGTCTGGCCCCGCATGGTTGATCCTGGCGGTACGGTAACGCTGTCGCCAGCGCAGTTGGCGATGCTGATCGAGGGCATCGATTGGCGCTCGCCGGAGCGTGTCTGGAGACCTGCCAGGGCAGGATGAAATTGCACCAAAAGCTACAAAAAAGCGCATAAAATCAACGAAAAACCTTGGTTTGACGCGCGGTCTGAAGTACAATCGGACATGCGGTTCAATCTCGACAATCTGCCCTCTGATACAGCGCTTCTGCATCGCCTGGTGCGCGACATGGCGGCCGCCGCCCTGAGCCGCGAGGACGAGATCGAACGCCTCCAGCAGATCATCAAACAGCTTCAGCGCGCGCAATATGGACGCCGTTCGGAGCAACTCGATCCGGATCAGTTCGCACTCGCGCTGGAAGACCTGGACGCGGATATTGCGCGCATCCGCGAGCCTCAGCCGGTCATCACAAAGGCTGAAACCAGCACGCCGCGCCGCAAGCCGCTGCCCGATGATCTGGAGCGCGAAGACGTGCTGATCGATGTGGATGGCGAGGCCTGTGCGGGCTGTGGCGGCGCGCTGCACCCCATTGGCGAGAGCGTCAGCGAGATGCTCGACTGGGCGCCAGCAACCCTGCGGGTGCGGCGCATCCGCCGTCCCAAATATGCTTGCCGGACCTGCGAAACGATTGTTCAGGCGCCAGCCCCCGGGCGCGTAATCGCCGGTGGACTGGCGACGCCAGCGCTGCTCGCGCAGGTGCTGGTCAGCAAATATTGCGATCATCTGCCGCTCTACCGGCAATCCAGAATCTTCGCCCGGCACGGCATGGAACTTGACCGCTCGACGCTTGCCGGATGGGTCGGCGGCGCATGCTGGTGGCTTGATGCGCTGCACGAACGGCTTGGGAAAAACATCTTTGCGTCTGATCATCTGTTTGCTGACGACACGCCGATCCCGGTGCTTGATCCGGGACGCGGGCGCACGAAGACCGGACGGCTGTGGGTGTACGCGCGGGACCAGCGGGCATGGGCTGGCCCCGCGCCGCCTGCTGCGGTGTATTTTTATGAACCGGATCGCCGGGCCGAACGGCCGGCGTCCCATCTGCAGAACTTCAAGGGGGTTCTGCATGTCGATGGCTATGCCGGGTTCGAGCGGCTGACCGGTCGCGGCGACATTGTGCTCGCTGCATGCTGGGCGCATACACGGCGCAAATTTTACGAGATCGCCGAGGCTGACAAAGCCCCTGTCGCCATCGAAGCGGTGCAACGCATCGCCGAAATCTATGCGGTCGAGGCCAAGCTGCGCGGCCAGCCGCCGGCGCATCGGCTGGCCTGGCGCCGTGCGCTGTCGCGCCCGCTGGTGCTGGAGTTGCGGATCTGGCTGCAGACCCAACTGCCCAAACTCGCCAGCCGCAGCCGTCTTGCTGACGCCATCCGCTATGCGCTGACTCGCTGGGACGGGCTCAGCCGGTTCCTCGACGATGGCCGCATCGAGCTTGACACCAATCCCGTTGAACGCGCCATCCGGCCCGTCGCCCTTGGCCGCAAAAACCATCTGTTCGCTGGCTCCGACGGCGGCGGCGCGCGCTGGGCGACGGTCTGCTCGCTGATCGAAACCGCCCGCCTCAACCACGTCGAGCCGCACGCCTATCTGCGCGACGTGCTGCAAAGGATGATCGATGGGCACCCCATCAACCGCCTCGACGAGCTGCTGCCGTGGGCCTGGAAACCGCAGAGTCATGTCAAGTCCTGACCAACGTGCAACAACCGGACGCATACGTTCATTGCGACCTCTCCGAATATGTACTCTACACGAAAAGACCGTCCGATTGCGGCGTGATGGCCGAAAGATAGGCGACGGAATGGCTTGCCGATCTGCGCTCGGTCTGCACACTGAGCGATGATTGCTGGTCACCGTGCGTGTTCACGACTCGCGCGATAAAAATCGGCGCGCGGGTCCAGGCTTGCGGATCGGTGACCGGAACGATGGCGCCATCCGCACGTTCACCGCCAACCAGAGGCGCAAGTGTGGCAATGAAGGCCTGCGTCTCGGCGGGTAGCTCCCAGCCTGTCGCCAGATGCTCCTCGTATCGTCCCGGACCGGCATTGTAGGCGGCAAGGAAGTCTGGCGAACCAAAGCGGTCGTGCATCTCTCGGAGATAGGCTGTGCCCGCCAGAATATTGTCGCGCGGGTCAAAGGGATCGGTCCCGAGACGGTGACGGACGCGAAGATCAGCCCAGGTCTGCGGCATGATCTGCATCAAGCCCATCGCACCGG
This sequence comes from uncultured Alphaproteobacteria bacterium, assembly GCA_947085295.1. Taxonomy (GTDB): domain Bacteria; phylum Pseudomonadota; class Alphaproteobacteria; order UBA11222; family UBA11222; genus UBA11222. The sequence continues at coordinate 3,925 of CAMTVX010000093.1, forward strand.
CAGTTGAGGCGGCCCGCACATCGCCAGCGCTTTCGGCGCGCATCACGGTGCGTATCCATGACGCCGGAACGCTGAAGCGAGACGCAGCTTCGGTGATATAGGCGGCAAAGGGATCGGCGGGGTTCTCTGCAATTGCAGAACCGTTTTGAGCATGAGCCGGTGACGCAGACACTGTCGCCATCGGTACGCCCATTGCAGCAACGGCAAGCGTTGCAAAGATCATCTTGAGGATGCGCGACCCGCCGGCGAATGCGTAACCGAACGGCATGACGAGAGACTGATTGTTTCGCATCAGCTTACTCCCCAGCTTTACGCCGTGACCGGAGGTTCCATAGCAGATGGAAGGCCGATCCATTGGCATCGGTCTGGAACAGATTGGCGCGGATCGGCTGCGTGAAGATGGGATAGTCAATCAGCAGAGCGACATATGCACCGGACTTTTTGCCGCTGTGCTTCCAGCCTGCGTCGGCCTCGGGGCCATCGGCGTCTTCGCCAAGATGAATACGGTAATCCGGCGCGTTCCCGGCATCACCTTTGTCGAGCGTAACAAGGGTGAGTTCCACGTCGAGCGTCAGTGTGCGCAATCGGCCCGAATAGCCGCCGGTGGTGCGTGTGAAGCTGCCGATATGTGTCATGAGATTTCTCCTGTTGGTTGGTTTGGGTTGGAAGTCAGCGGGGGATTATTTGCCACTTGAAGTGGCCGTCGCCGTCCTCATCGGTCCACAGCGGCATCGCCCGGCCGACAATTGAACTGGCCGGAAGCGGGCCGAAATATCTACCGTCGAGACTGTCGGCGGACTGCCAGTTCATGAGAAAAACCTCGTCCCTGGCGATGATCCGGCAGCCCTGCCAGACCGGCAGATCGCGGCCACTGCTATCGTTTTTGCGCGCCGTGCCCATGGCGATGCCGTTGACCGTGATGAGCAAGTTTTTCCGGCAAACCCTTTGCCCTGAAAACGCCAGAACCCGCTTCATCAGCGGCACGCCGCGCGGGATGTAGCCGCCATCCTCAAGAAAATGCGCGACCGGCTCGGGCGGTGCGACCACGGCAAGATCGCTTATCTCGATTCCGTCCGGCAGCTGCACAAAATAGATCCCGATCGGCACGCTGGCGCTGGCGTTCCAGATGAGTTTATTAGGCAAGTCAACGAAGGCCGGGATCGCTATGCCCAGCGCGGCGAAACAGGTTGCGATGACCCATGC
>CAMTVX010000094.1:0-20063 GCA_947085295.1 uncultured Alphaproteobacteria bacterium
CAAATGCATTTCGGCAAGCTGTCATCAACCCCGCCGCGTGAACGCGCCGATGAAGCGACGCGCAATTTCTATAAAACCAGTGACGGCGAATGGCTGATGCTGATCCCGCGCGGCAACAAAACCGATTTTGGCGATATCTGCAAAGTGGTGGGACATCCGGAAATTCTGGATGATCCGCGCTTCAAAACGCCCATCGACCGCAAGGAAAACGCCGCCGTCATGGTGAAGATGTTCGATGAGTCCATTGCCAAACGCACCCTGGCCGAATGGGGCAAAATTTTCGACGATGCCGATCTGGTCTGGGCGCCGGTGCTGCACCCATCCCAGGTGGTCGTTGATCCTCAGGCGCATGCCTCTGGCTCCTTCATCGACGTGCCGGACGGGCAAGGCGGCACAGTGAAAGGCATCGCATCACCGGTGCGCTTTAACGGCGAAGCCATCGTCCCCAAACGCCCCATGCCCGAACCCGGCCAGCACACATCCGAGGTGCTGGGCGAACTGGGCTATGACGCCGCCGCCATCGAAAAACTGCGCGCGGGCGGGGTGGTGAATTAGGCAGAGATTGTGTATGCACAATAATACTTGACACCTCCTCATGGTGTATGCACAATAATGCTGAAAATTATCTTCGATCCCGCCAAGGATGCAGCCAACCTCAAAAAGCATGGCCTATCTCTGGCGGAGGCGGGAAGGCTGGAATGGGACACAGCACTGACCTGGCTGGATGCGCGCAAGGATTATGGTGAGCATCGCTTGTCTGCGCTGGTTCTGATGCAGGACAGGCTGTTTTTCTTAGCCTTCGTGGATCGCGCCGATGGACGGCGCATTATCAGCCCGCGCAAAGCCAATCAAAGGGAGGCGTTAAAATATGCGGCAAACGATTAAAACCCGCTCTGGCCGTGTTCTTGTGCTGCCCACCCCCGAAGAGGATGCCATTATCACGGCGGCGGCCATGTCCGACCCGGACGCCATGCCCTATACCGACGAAGAATGGGAGCGGGCCAAACCCTTTATGCGCGTTGGCGGCAGGCCTATTGCCGCCGTCACCAAGGAACGCATCACCATACGCCTGTCACGTGAGGTGGTGGAACGGTTTCGCGCCACTGGCGCTGGCTGGCAAACCCGCATCGACGCGGCGCTGAAGGACTGGATCGCGAATCATCCGTGAATGCAGAGTTAAGCTGAACACCACGCGCGCCAGACAGCCCAGTCACCAATCAGCTTTGCAAGTGCGCCATAACCCGCCGTGTTCGGATGGGTTCCATCGCCGCTGGCTGCGTCGCGTTTCCATACAGCATTAGACGCCATGGTGGTAAAAACTTCCAGATACGGCACACCCAGTTGATCGCAAAGCGCACCGAACGCTTCTGACAAAGCCCACACGCGTGCATCCGTGGCGCCATCATCGCTAACGGGCAATGGGCCGATCATCAAGGTTGGTCGCCACTTCTGCGCGGCGCAAAGGATTGTGTGCGCATTTTCCAGACTGCGCGCCTGCGGCACCCGAACTTTGCCGTCATCCCCGAGACAGCAATCATTTGTCCCAAATGAAAATACGAGCCGGCCCTTCACCGTTTCCGGCAACCGTGCTTCCACCTCGCGACACCAGCGCGCCGCAATGTCCTCGCTGGTGTCGCGCCGGACCCCGAGATTATACGCCGTCACGTCGTGACCCTGTTTGCGCGCATCGGCACTTATCCGGCCAACCCATCCAAGGCATTCATCGTCTCCCGCGCCCTGCACAAAACTGTCGCCGATAAAACATATCCTCACAAACAAACCCTCCCCTTGTGATGGTGAATTTCTAATATTACGTAGAAAAACTAGCAAAACTGCCCCTTGCGGGACAGGTCAAATCGCGTCATGCTGTCCTCAAGAACTAAAAGAAACGATATACCATAGTGAGGAACACGCCATGCTGTCAGCCATCAAGAGGAGGCTGCCTGGTACAGTCAGCCTCCTGCTTCTAATACTTATTCAGCTCGGCCAACCGGCGCTGGCTGAACCCGAACGTTATAACGGTGTATTGCGCGGCAAGAATCTGGCCCCGCCCATCGAAACCAGCGGCCTGGGCAGTGTGCAACTGGCCGTCATGGGCGAACAGATGTCCTGGATCGTGAGCTTTTACGATCTGGACAGCCCGCCCGTAGCCGTACAGATGCACGGGCCGGCGGGACCTGGTGAGGTTGCCCCCATGCAAATCGATCTGGGCAATAACTGGGGTGATCTGGGCCGCAATAATTTGATGTCCGGCAAGACCGTGATCAGCCCGGATCAACTGGCGACGCTTTCAACGGGTAAATGGTATCTGGTTGTACGCACCCAGGCCCATCCCGAAGGCGAATTACGCGCGCAATTGCAGCGCTTTAATTAAGCGGCCAGCGGGCGCGCGCCGGGATGTCCAGTGGGTCGCCCAATGGGCCGTTAAGGCCCAGCGCCAGCCGCTCGACCCCGGCCCAGCCGATCATCGCGGCATTGTCGGTACACAGCCGCAATGGTGGCGTGGCGAGCGTAAAATCCTGCGCATCGCACAGCGCCGCCAACGCGCCGCGCAGCGCCTGATTGGCGGCCACGCCGCCCGCGACGACCAGCGTGTGCTTCGCATCCGTAGCATTTTTCAATCGCCCTCCACCCCGGCCCTCCCCACGAGGGGGAGGGGGAAGATCAGCGTACGAGGGTAAGCCCCTCCCCTTGATGGGGAGGGGTTGGGGTGGGGTGGAGATGCTGTTTATTATCCCTGCCCCATGCCGGTCCCGAAACATGGCCATCGCGTTACGGCAGCGATCGGTCATCACATCGGCGGTCGCGGCCTGAAAGCTGGCGGCCATGTCGGCCCGGTCCTGATCATTCAATGTCCCCTGTGCCGTTACCATATGGCGCACGGCTGTCTTCAGACCGGAAAACGAAAAGTCACATCCTGCCCGCCCCAGCATGGGCCGTGGCAAGGCAAAGCGTTTTGGATTGCCACGCAACGCCGCCTGTTCCACCGCTGGGCCGCCGGGATAGCCTAGGCCCAGCAGTTTGGCGACCTTGTCAAACGCCTCGCCCGCCGCATCATCCAGACTGCCGCCCAGCCGCACATAATTTCCGACGCCGCGCACTTCCAGCAACTGGCAATGCCCGCCCGACACCAGCAGCAGCAAATAAGGAAACGCCACCGGCTGTACCAGCCGCACCGACAGCGCATGACCTTCCAGATGGTTCACGCCTATCAAGGGAATACCACGCGCCGCCGCAATCGCCTTGCCGGTCACCAGCCCCACCATGACCCCGCCGATCAACCCCGGCCCGGCTGTCGCTGCCACCCCGTCCAGCCCTTCCCAGCCGCAGCCAGCCTTTGCAATGGCGGCCGCAATCAGCCGGTCCAGTGTCAATATATGCGCGCGCGCCGCAATTTCGGGCACCACGCCGCCATAGGGACGGTGTTCGTCAAACTGGCTCAACACCAGATCCGACAGAATTTCGCGCGGCAGGTCGGCCTGCGCGCCACTACGGCGCGGCAAGTCTGGATGCCCGCGAATAACCGCAGCAGCGGTTTCATCGCAACTGGTTTCAATACCCAGCAATGTAAGCGGTTTAGGGTGCATCCGGGACATAACTTTTGTAAGAGAGCGCGCGGTCTGTATTTACCGCGACAACCGGCTTATAACATAATTTTTCGCCGCCTGTTCAGGAGCCTGTGATTTTATGCCCGATGCGCTGCAATTGCCGATCAGAATTGGCACACGGGGCAGCCCGCTTGCGCTGGCACAGGCAAACGAAACCCGTTCGCGCCTGCTGGCAGCGCATCCCGGGCTTAACGCCGAACAGGTGAAAATTCAGGTCATCCGCACCACCGGCGACAGGGTGCAGGATCGCCCGCTGTCAGAAATCGGCGGCAAGGGCCTGTTCACCAAAGAAATCGAAGAGGCGCTGCTGGCCCGCCAGATCGACATTGCGGTGCATTCCATGAAGGACGTGCCGACCGTCCTGCCCGATGGATTGGCGATTGTCTGCCTGCTGCAACGTGAAGACCCGCGCGATGCGCTGATCAGCCCGAAGGCCACATCGATACAGGAATTGCCACAGGGCGCAACCGTTGGAACCTCTTCGCTGCGCCGACAGGCGCTGTTGCTGCGCGCGCGTCCCGATCTGCGTGTTGTGCAATATCGCGGCAATGTGGAAACGCGGCTGGCCAAACTGGATGCGGGCGCGGTGGACGCCACGCTGCTGGCGCTTGCGGGATTAAAGCGGCTTGGCCTGGTTGGTATTACCACATTTGAAATACAGCCAGATGAAATGTTGCCCGCCGTGGCGCAGGGCGCGATAGGAATTGAAGCGCGTATCGACGACGAAGCTGTTGCACACCTGCTGGCGCCGCTTAATCATCCGCCTACGGAGTATTGCGTGCGTGCGGAACGGGCGTTTCTGGCAGCGCTGGATGGGTCGTGCCGCACCCCCATTGCGGCGCTGGCGCAGATCATGCCGGACGGAAAGCTGCATCTGCGCGGGCAGATTGTTAAACCTGACGGTACGCAATTGTTTGAAGCGGTCCGTGATGCTACGCTTGCCGATGCGTCACGGATGGGCTTTGATGCGGGGGAGGAATTACGTATGCGCGGCGGCGACGACTTCTTCACGGCTCTGGCATAAAACAGGAGTGCACCATGCGGTTTCTGATCACCCGTCCTGAGGAAGACGCCGAACCGCTGGCAGAAGCGGTGCGCGCGCTTGGGCATGAGGCGCTGATTGATTCCATGTTGCGCATTACCGCGTTCGATGATGTGCAACTGGATACAGACGGCGTACAGGCGCTGTTGTTCAGCAGCGCCAACGGCGTGCGCGCTTTTGCGGATATTTCGCTGAACCGGCGCGTGCCGGTATATACGGTGGGCGAGGCCAGTGCCGCCGTCGCGCGTGAGGTGGGCTTTCGCAAGGTATTCGCCGCTGGGGGGGATGTACAGTCTCTCGCGCAACTGGTGGCGGCGTCGCTGAAACCTGAAGAAGGTATTTTGATGCATGTATCGGGCACTGTCGTGGCGCGCGAATTAAAGGATCTGCTGCAAAAGGACAGCTTCAACGTGTTTCGCGTCCGCCTGTATGAATCCGAGCCGACCACGCGCCTTCGTGATACAACCATTGCGCATTTCAGCAAGGGTGAACTGGATGGCGTATTATTTTACTCCCCGCGCACGGCGCAGATATTTACCGATCTGGTTATCGAAAACCGATTGACCGAGGCCTGCCGCAGTGTCCGGGCTTTGTGCCTGAGCGAAGCGGTAGCCGAAGTGGCGGATAAAATGCCCTGGCGGGCCATAAAGGTTGCGGACGCGCCATCGCAATCTGCAATGCTTGCATTGCTGGCGCAGTGAAAAGAACAAAATGATGCAGGAAGCCGTGCAAAAATCAGCACCACACACACCATCCGGTGCGCGTATAAAAATTCGGCAAATCGCGCTTGGCGCGCTGCTTGTCGGCGTCATGCTTGCGGGCGCATGGGGATGGTGGTGGTTGCAGCAACTATCCCAACCCACTACTGACTTATCGCCACAATCGGCCACATTGCCGCTGCCTGCCGCCACACCCGTGGAACCACAAATCAGCGAAGTCGTTTCCAATGCGCTGGCGCAAGCCACCAGACGGCTGGCGGATCTGGAAATGGAACTGGCGCAGCTTAAATCCGCAGCGCGCGTCCCCGCGAACAATGCGGACGCGAACGCCATGACGCAGATGGATGACGCGGTGCGCGCAATATCCGGCAGCCTGGACGCCATGCAAACCGCCATGACCGCATTGAATGCCCGCCTGGCCGCACTGGAAGCCGTGCAGGCGGCGCAACCCCTGGGCGGCGAAGCCAAACGCATATCCTATGCGCTGGGCCTGCGCGAACTGGAACGCGCGCTGAATGGTTCGGGGCCATTTGCAGTGGAGCTGGAAACGCTCGACAAAATACTGGATGCGGGCACGCCCGATTCTGCCATCGTACACCTGCGTACCCATGCCGCAACCGGTATTCCCACCCGCGCGGTTCTGGTTTCGCGCTTTGACGCAGTGGCGGCGGACATTGTGCGCGCAGATGCCGCATCGGATGTGGCGCCGGGCTGGGCGGGGCGCACCTATGCCTTTGTGCTGTCGCTGGTGATGATCCGTCCGCTGGGCGAACGCGAAGGCATCGACGCCCCCTCAAAGGTGGCGCGCGCACAGATGCGCCTTGAAGAAGGTGATCTGGATGGCGCCGTCAGGGAACTGGGTGCGCTGGAAAATGCCGCCGCACAGGCCGCCGCGCTCTGGTTGACTGACGCCCGCGCACGGCTGGCGGCGGAACAGGCGCTTGCGCGCCTGAGCGCATCACTGACACAGCGTTTGCATGACGCGGCAATCACCGTGCCTGCCCTGCCAGTGTTGGTTCCAGTGCCAGAAAATGGCTCTGAAAATGTTCCAGAATAAATCGCCGATGCTCCGACTATTGTGGCTGTTTGTCATCCTGATGGTGATTGCAGCCGCCATCGCCTGGCTGGCGGATCATCCTGGTCGGCTGGAGCTGGACTGGCAGGGCTACCGCATTGAAAGCAGTATCGCGCTGTTGCTGACGGCTGGCGTCATACTCTATGCCATGCTGCGCCTGCCATTCTGGATCTATGGCTACTGGCGCGGCGCGCGCGGGCAACTGACACGCCAGCGCAGCGGCATCGACGCGCTGACCCGTGGCATGACCGCAATTGCGGCGGGCAATCCCATCGATGCCAAACGCTATGCTGCGCGCGCGGACCGGCTGCTGCACGGCGCACCGCTTGCGCTGTTGATGCAGGCCCAGGCAGCGGAACTGCGCGGCGATGAACCGGCGGCGCGCGGCTATTTCCAATCCATGCTGGCGGCACCGGAAACCGAATTTCTGGGTCTGCGCGGCCTGCTGGCCCAGGCCATGCGACAGGGTGACATGGCGTATGCCGGACGGTTGGTGGATCGCGCCATGAAACTGCAACCCAAAAGCCCGTGGCTGATCCGCAATAAGTTTGAAATTGAATGCGCCATAGGCGCTTGGCCACAGGCCCGCGAGACGCTGGGCCGCGCTGCGCAGACTAAACTGATCACCCGCGCGGAACGCACCCGCCGCCAGGCCATTCTGGCCTATGCAGAGGCCTGTCAGGCGATGGAACAGGGCGGCAACGCGCAGGCGCTGGCATCCGCCCAAACGGCATTGAAAGGGGCGCCCGATCTGACCCCCGCCGCCGTTATGGCTGCAAACCTTCTGGCCCAATCCGGCAAGCCGGACAAGGCGGCGCGCGTGCTGGAAAAAAGCTGGGCGCAAGCCCCGCACCCTGATCTGGCGGTGGCTTTTGCCGCGCTGGTTCCCAATGAAACATCGGCCCAGCGCGTGATCCGCATGCGCCAACTGATTGCCGCAAATCCCGAACATACCGAAAGCCGGTTGCTGGGGGCCGAGGCGGCGCTGGCGGCAGGCGAAACCGCCCGCGCACGTGAATTGCTGGCGCCGCTGTCCGGTGCAGACGCCAGCCAGCGGGTCTGTACACTGATGGCGCAACTGGCGCAGGCGCAGGGCCCAGACGGCCAGCAGGAGGCCCGGCGCTGGCTGGCGCACGCAGCCCAGGCTGCCCCCGATCCCGCCTGGCACTGTCAGGCCTGCGCCAAACCGGCCCCGGCCTGGCGCATGCAATGCCCATCCTGTGGTGAATTTGACAGCATTAAATGGCGCATAGCCGGGCCAAGCCATCCGCAGGATGCGGGATTGCTTGCACATGAAGCGCCACTTTGATACACCCGCGATCACTATCCTAGGCCGCCTTAGCTCAGCTGGTAGAGCATCGCATTCGTAATGCGGGGGTCAGGTGTTCGAATCACCTAGGCGGCACCAAATTTCCTAATATATACAATAGCTTATACGACCGACCATCACAAGCGTAGTCTTGCGGATGTCCCGCAAAATAGGCCCGGTTGTCTACGTACGATCAGGAAATGCTTTTGATAGGCTCTGCTTTAAATAAAGGGCCGTTGGTATAAGCACCGCCACTCCTGTTTTCGCGAAACATGCGAAGAGCATGCAATTGCAAAATCCCGCATGCATTAGGAAAGAAATATGTTTTGATGGCGACGCCCGCCAACGCCGCAGCCCCTGCAATTTTCGCCGGGGTGATGTAATTCAGGGTGCCCAACTGATCATCCCTGGGCATTAATGGCATAAACGCCACATACCATAACGGGCTGGAGTCGGCAGGTGGAGGGGTTTGTTATTTCGTCATTTTATGCCAAACATCGTCCCAGTCCGATGGTGGATCATCGTCATGCAATTGACGCGCGCGCGCAGCCATGACAGATGCGGGGCGGTCGCCGGATTCGGCCAGCTTCTCCCAGATGGAAGCGGCAGCCACGAAATCGCGGTCTCGATAAAACGCCAATGCCCTGGAATAATCTGCAACAGCGCCGGGCGCGGCGGCGGCCCCCTCGACCGGCTCGAAAATACGCAGCGGCGTTGCCCGTCCCTTGACGGCGATACGATCCAGTTCGCGTAACAAAAAACTGTCGCCAAGCAAGGCGGCTGTCTGTTCACCGATAATCAGCATACATCCATAATCTCCGGGTACGGATTCAAGCCGCGCGGCAACATTCACCGTGTCGCCCACGGCTGTATAATTCAGCCGCTTTTGCGCGCCGACATTGCCCGCAATAACCAGGCCTGAATTTACGCCGATCTTCACACTGAAGCCATCCACACCGCGCTGCACCGCTTCGGCGTGCATCTGTGCGATGCGCTGTGCGATACGCTGCGCGCACCGCACCGCATGTGTTGCGTGGTTCGGGTCCGTGATCGGCGCGCCCCAGATCGCCATTACCGCATCGCCAATATATTTATCTATATAGCCATTACTGGCTTCGATTTCTTCCGCCATCAGGCCAAGATATTGATTGGTCAGCGCAACGACCTGGTCCGCGGGCAGGCGCGAGGACAGGGTTGTAAAACCGGAAAGATCTGCGAACATGATGCTTGCTTCGCGCAGTTCGCCGCCAAGCGTTGGCATCTCCCCGCTTTCGCTCAGGCGCCGCACAAGTTCTGGCGCAAGGTAATGACCAAAGGCGCTCTGCATACGCAGGCGGTGGCGTTCCTCGAATAAAAAGCGAAAAACAAAAGCGCCCCCGCCGGATAGCAAGCTTAACAGAGATGGATATCCCATCGCGGCATACTTGTCCGCATCAAGTGCAGCCAGTTCACCTGACCATAGCACAAGGCAGGTTCCTGTTATTGTGAACATCGCAAACAGCGGGCGGAAATTAAGAACCCCGGCCACGGCAACTGCGACTGCTATTCCATATATAAGCGTCGCCAGCCAGATATTCAGATCGCTGAGTAAACGCTTTGACAACACCTGATCCGCCGCCTGGGCATGCAGATAGACACCAGGAATATTGTCTTTACCCTGAGAATTTTGGGCAGGATAACAGATTGTCGTATCTGCCTGTTTTACCGCTTGCTGCCCGGCAGCGCCGTCGCGTTGTGTATCGGCGAAAAAAAATCGCGATGGAGCTGGCTTGCGATCTTCCTCGTTCAGGACTGTGCCTATAAAGATAATCTTGCCATTAACGGCTTTCGTTAAGGCGGCTGAATCGGATTTGGCACAGGACAGAACCTGCAACACGGACAATGTCGGCAAACTGTCAACCGGCTGAAATGGCGCCAGACGGACCTTGTCTGGAAACTGTGAAATACCGGCCAGGCTCAGTGCCGCGCCCGCCAGAGCCGGAATATTTTTATCATCCCCCAGCATCAGCGGAATGTTTCTGAAAACACCGTCACCGTCCGGCGCAATTTCCGATAGGCCAAGTGACATGGGCGCAAAACCAAGTGCTGCACTATAGCTTCGGGCGGGCAGCAGATGTTGCGATCTTCCCAAAACCACATGATCCCGATTTTCATACAGCGCGCGCAGGAAGGTACGGTCATAATCTGGTGCGATTTTTTCGCCGCTGAACGCCAGGATAAAATCGAAGACCACCACTTTGGCGCCCGCCGCGCGCAGCGCCGTCAGGGTTTGTGCCCATACAGGCGCAAATAATGCGCGCGGGCGCTGTGATAAATCGGGGTGCGATAAACTGGCTTCGTCTAACCCAACGACCAGCACAGCGGTGTCATATGCCGTATCTGGTTGCAGATACGCACGAACTGCCAGGGCCGTATCATAATATATTCCTTCCAGCCATGCAGGGCCTTTTGTCATCTGAGAAAGAATAACAGCCAGCATCACGGACACAATAATCAGCAGCCTTTTGCGCCATGCCGCACTCATTGGCGCTGACTATTCAGGGAGCGGCCAGAATGCGGGAGTGTCGCGTAAAGCCGCGTTTGAATATCTGGCCAAACATCCTGCCAGCAGCATTCATGATCAATTCCTGCAAAAATCACCGGCGGGACATTTTGTCGGCTCAGGGTTTTCTGCGCCAGAGAGGCGGGTATGTTCTCGTCCTTCGCGCCAAAATAATGTAACTGCACAATCGTGCGTGGCAATGGCGCCATGTCTGCGGGATTAAGCGATCCCGACAAAGGGGGGGAATTATGATGGGCCGCCAATGTAATATTATCCAGATTGCCCGCCAAGGTTACGATTGCCGCAGTGCGGGGATATTGCGCCGCCATCAGAAACGCCACTGTGCCGCCACCACTGTAGCCAAAAAAAATCACTTGCTGTGCTTCTGAATGTTGCAGTTCGGTTTGCAGAGCCTTGATCATGCTTTCAACAATTTCCGCAGAATAGCGCTCTGGCCCAAGATGCCGGATTTCGCAATTATCGTTTGCGAACATCCCATGATAACACGGCCTTCCCAGCAAGATAGCCCCGGCTTTATCCTCCTGCATCAGGCGCAACATCAGGGGATGGTGGGGCGTGGGATCAGGCGGCGCGCTGCGCAGCGCCTGCTTGACGCTTGCATCACCCTCAATAAATACATGCAGCGCGCCGCCACGCAAAGCCTGGTTGTTGCGGTATATTTTATGGTGAAACCGCGCGCCCTGAACGGTGTGTTCAGAGATATTGGCGCTTTGCGCCGCGCGGTCATATTCTTGGGCAGGGGATGCGCAGCCGGTTGCAACGCCTGCCGCCAAAAACACAGCAAGCGCCGCGCGGGGGCGCCCGTTGCGCAGCACCTTAATTCAGGCGTGTTGGAACAAGAAAAAAGTCACCGGATTCGTGCCCGGCATATTTGATCGGCGCATATTGCGGCACCTGTTCAAAATCGGCAGTCGCGGATGAATTGGCAACTTCAGATGACACTGCCTGGAACAGTTTTTGTCCCTCAAGCACGCCCTGATTGGCCTCAAGCGCATTCAAAAACGCCCTGGCGAAAACCGAATGCCCGCCACCGCCGCCATCCAGCACCGGCGCGACACCACCCGACGTCAGAACCACGCGGGAACGTTTTTCCGCCATTTTCTCAATCCATTTGCCGCGCGTCGCGGGGCTCATGCCGCTATCAAGCCGGGCAAGGCCCGCGCGGGTCAACGTGCCCGAATAACACGAATCCACCACGAGCATGATTTGCCGTGCGGACATGGCGTTTAGAACGTCCGTGATCTGAATATTTGAAATCCAGTTGGCGGTGCTGTCCGGCTCGGCGTCAACAGGCAGCCAGTTGCCACGCTGGTTGACCCGGTCCAGATCGCCATGCCCCGCGTAATAGATCAGCAGGTTCTGATCCTCGGTCAGTTCTTCGCGCATCTTGTTCAATATGGACAGAATGTCATAGCGCGACGCATCCAGCAGGGTCGTAACCTTGAACCCATAATTTTCCTTCAGCATTTTTGAAACCTGCTGCGCATCGTTTTTAGCGGTCTTCAGTTCCGGCAAGAATTGATATTTGCTATTGCCGATCACCAGCGCATGGTATTCGCCGAATTTAACATTGAGTTGTTTTGGATCGATGACATCCGGGTTGGCGGAGACGGGCGCCACCGCAGCAAGCTCGTTGCCCCCCTTGATCATATTGAATGTCAGCGTGCGCCGTTGTCCCTTGACGTCGATCGCCACCACATTGACGGGTGTTTCCTTTGTGGTGACAGGAACGCTGACGCGAAACATGGCGTTTTGGTCAACCGGCACCTCGGCACCATTGACCTTCAACATCATCAGATTGGCTTTGGATGTCACTTTGCCAACCACCACCTGGCTGGCGGGTGAATTGATCGGCGCGGTAAGATCCTGCGCGCCGCGTGTCGTGACGAGTGGAGGGTCAATAATTGCAATTTCGGGTCCGGCGGCGGTCACTTGAACCGGTTGCGCCTGCGCCGATGCCGCTTGCAGCTTTTGCTCCAGTTGCGCCAGGTTTTGCGCCATTTGCGATGATTTCGCCGTACTGGCGTCGGCGGCGTTTCGGGCCTCCGCCAACGCTGCTTCAAGCGCTGCTTTTTCGGTTGCCAGTTTCGTTGCTATCTCTGTGCGGTCCGTTTGCAGGCTGGCGCTTTCCTGTTTGGCTTGCGTCAATTCAGCCTGGTGCGCGGCTTCCCGCGCGGCAAGCGTTTTTGCGAGTTCGGCAACCCTTCGCTCTTTTTCCCTGGCATTGCTCTGTTGCGCCTCGAAAGAAGCACGAAGGCCGGACATTTTCGCGCGATATTCGGCAAGCTGCTGGTCTTTGCTGCTTGTGGTGGTTTCCAGTTGTGACGCCAGTTGCAAGGATTGTTTTTCCAGATTGGCGATGGCAGCTTTCAGTTTGGCTTCGTTCGCACGCTGGGCTTCAAGCTCGGCCGCCAGCGCGCGGGCGCGTCCATCATCTGTTTTTTGCGGCGTCTGCGCGTCGGCCTGCTGGCTGCGGGCTTTTTGCAATTCATCTGACAGCCCGGACGATTTTTTCGACTGATTTTTGAGTTGGCGCTGGGTATCGTCCAATTGTTTACGCAGTCTGTCCAGTTCGCCCTTGAGACTGTTGCGGTCTGTCTCTGCGGCATTACGTTCGCGGCGCAACTGTTGCAGTTCTTCATCTTTGACACCGGGAACAAATTCGATGTTCGCCGTGTCTAGCCCGGACGCCTTGCGATACCAGAACGCCGCCTTTTCCTTGTTGGCTTCGACGCCATTGCCGCGCTCGTACAACTCACCCAGATTCACCTGGGCGGCACTCAGGCCCTGTTCGGCGGCCTTGAGATACCATTCAGCGGCCTGTTTATACTGTGGCGCGCCGCCGATGCCTTTTTCATAAATCTCGCCAACATAGTTCTGCGCCTTGACATCGCCTTCCTGAGCAAGCGGCAGCCAGATTTGCAGCGACGTGCTGTAATCCGAGCGGTCGTAAGCGGTGTATTCACCGCCGCGAATTTCACAATCCGACTGGCTGGTGCGCAGCGCCCTGCGCGCGGTCACAAAGCTTACCTTCTTGCCAAGTTTGCGCATTTTGCCGGGCAGCAGGCAATCGACCACAAGAAAGTCTTCGGCCACGGCCGCCTGGGCGCTGTTGATCGTTACACTGAAAATCATGCTGACGGCGGCGACCGCCACCAGCACCGTCAACGCAATCAACCGGACTAACACCGGCCTGTTACGTACGCTTCCATGACCATTGCGCATGTGACAACCTCTTGAAAACCCCACAGGGGACTGAAATAATATTGCACATCCCCGGCGCGAAGTGAACTATAACAATGCCAGCGATTTAATGCCCCCGGTAAACTTGCAATTACCACTTATGGACAAGCCGCAATGGACAAAATTTTACATTTCTGGCGTAATTATAGCTGCGGCTTATACGTAATAATGACTATATTTTCCGCAGCAACCATTACCAGTGCTGCAGCGGAACCGGTCGCGCTGGTGCTTGATATTGTGGGCGAGGTGACCCCGCCGCTTGAGGCCTTCAGTGAAATCCAGGCCGGGCAATCCTTCGATCTGGGGGTTGGCGGGCATATGGATTTTTTGCATTATCCGACCTGCCAAAAAGTTGTCGTGGAAGGCGGAAAGCTCAGTCTTTCTGCGGAAAACTTCCGCGTCAGCAAGGGCAAGGTCATTGACTTGTCGCGTGCGGAATGCCCGCAGCGGGTCCAATTGGCGTCGAACGAGGCCGGCGCCGGAATTGCGGGTGTGGTGCTGCGCAGCGGCGCTGATGGCGTCTTAAAGGTGTCGCAACGGCCGAGTTTCTTGCTGATGGGCGCGTCTGCCGACCAATTCAAGCGGTTACAGGTCATGCAGGGGAAGACTTCATTGTTTGACGCAGCTCTGGACAGTAAGCCCCTGGTTTGGCCTGAAGCACAGGCTTCTTTGCAGGCGGATGGCGAATATTCCGTCGTGCTGTCCGGCGGCGGCACGCTCACCCGTCAGATTCCCCTGTCGGTCACCACACAGAACAAGCAGCAGGCCCCGGCAATAATTCAGTTGCAATG
Organism: uncultured Alphaproteobacteria bacterium; assembly: GCA_947085295.1. GTDB lineage: Bacteria > Pseudomonadota > Alphaproteobacteria > UBA11222 > UBA11222 > UBA11222. The sequence goes on from CAMTVX010000094.1 coordinate 14,351, forward strand.
ACACCATGCCACTGTGGTGTTTTTCTGACGCAATTTTTGTGTTATTCGCTTTCCGGTCGCTGTAAACCGTCTATTAGCTTGACTGGCGGATCGGATATCGTAGTTTATCAATTCACTCGGGTATTCCATTTTTTGGGGGTCTCAATGCGCATTTGTATTCCACTTGGCGGGAAAAGCATCCAGCTTGGCCTGGTTTCATTTTTGTTGGCAGGGTTTGCGGTTTGCATCAGCACCGCCGCTATCGCGCAAAATCTGGCCAATGTGCCGGGTATCACGACCCTGCAATCACGCACCGGCGCGGCTATCGCTGCTGTTTGTGGCCAGTTCATTGCCGCCAACGCGGCTAATCCGGCGGCTGTTGTAGGCCGCGATAATGGGACTGCACAGGGTGACCTGTTTGGCCGCTGCGGTGATATGGTTCACAACGCAAATGCCCTGTTAGGCAATGGCCCGACCGCCTTTTCGCTCGGTTTAACGGCTTCTGACCTGAACAGGGTGTTAGACAAGATCGCCCATGACGAAGCCGCCGCACAGGGGGCTAATTCCACGCAGGATACCGAGGTGCAGATCGACAATTTGACCGGGCGGCTTTCCGCATTGCGCGGCGGGGCCAAAACCGTCTCGACAGCCGGACTCACGGTGCGCGACAGTTCCGGGCAATTGCTGGCGGCGAATTCTGACTGGCTTGGCAGCGCGCTTGCGGCCGGCGAAGAAGATGTCGGCAACAGCAAATTTGGCCTGTTCGTCACCGGGGACTACAGCTTTGGCGACGACGACGGCAGCAACGAAGAAGCCGGATATGATCTCGACGGCTATGGGATTACCGCAGGCGCGGACTACAAGCTTTCGGAAAACATGATCGCGGGCGCGGCGTTTGGCTATACAAACACCAATAATGATTTTGATCAGAACGGCGGCGAACTGGATCAGGACACCTACAGCCTGTCGCTCTATGCCAGCGTCTATTCCGGGCCACTCTATCTGGACGGCGTAGTCAGCTATGCCTTCAGTGATACGAATATCGACCGCAATCTCTCCTATGGCGGCCTGGTGCGGCCCGTAAATCGCGTTGCCAATGGCGATACCGAAGGGGACGAATGGTCTTTCAGTATTGGTACAGGGTACGAATTCAGCAGCGGCGGCTGGTCACTGACCCCGATGGTGCGGGCCACTTATTCGGATGCGGACATTGACGCCTATTCCGAAACCGGCGCGCTTGGGCTTAACCTCGCGGTTGCCGATCAGACTGTCAAATCATTTGAAACGGCATTGGGGGCGGATGTGAGCTATGCCCACTCTACCAATTTTGGCGTGGTGATGCCGCAGTTGCGGCTGGAATGGGCGCATGAATTTGACAATGACAGTCGACAGATCACGGCCCAATATATCAATGATCCACGCAACAATCGCTTCTTCGTGCGCACGGATTCTCCCGATCGCAATTATTTCGTTCTTGGCGGTGGCCTGAGCGCGCTTATGGTGGGCGGCATGACAACTTTTGCCGAAGTCGAAACCATACTGGGGAAAGAAGACTATAATAAATACACGCTTAGAATTGGCGGCCGCTTCGAGCTATAGCGTATCCGACCCAATCGAACGTTTTTTGGGGGCCAGTTCCGCCCATCCATGCGGATTGCGTTGGCAAGGGCGATGCGTTTTCTGACGGCGCTGATTTACGCCAACGCACCCGCCCTCGCGATGATATTGTTGGTATTTTTCAGAATGCCGCAGTAAATTTTACAAGAATAACAATTGTATAAAGAGTTTCTGTGATTCCCGCAGGCGCACCACACAGCGCCCCGGGTTTGTGGGTAAAGCGCTGGCGCCTGTACTCTAGGCGGCGGGCGCGGGGGGGTCTTTCAGGTCATCCCAGATTTTGGCAAAGCCCTGATGGGTGTCCGCAAACAATTCGATCAGCTTAGGATCGAAATGTTCTTTTGGGTCGAGACGGTCATCGCCCCGCAGGATAATATCTTTCGTCTGTTCATGGCTGAACCCAACCTTATAGGGCCGCTCTGAACGCAGCGCATCATAGATATCGGCAACCTGCACAATGCGCGCAGAGATGGGAATATCCGCACCCGCCAGCCCGTTGGGATATCCGGTGCCTACCCATTTTTCATGGTGGTTCAGCGCGATTTCTGCGGCAAGTTGCAAACGTGGCGAGTCACATAAAATTTGATGGCCATAGGTGGTATGCCGATCCATCTCGGCGCGTTCACGATCATCAAGGCGTCCTTTTTTCTTCAGCACGGCCTGATCCACGCTCATTTTGCCGACATCGTGCAATTGTGCGCTGTAATGGATCTCTTTACAAAATTCGTTCGGCAAACCCAGATGACGCGCGATGAAATAACTATATTCATTGGTGCGCACAATATGATTGCCCGTGCCTTCATCGTGAATTTCTGCCGCGCGCGCCAGCAATCCAACCGATAGTAAAAATGCTTCTTCGGTTTGTTCCTGCAAATTACCAATATGCGCGCGCTGATCGGCCAGTTGTTTGTTGCGATTTTGCAGCACTTTATTTTTCAGACGAATCTGATCCATCATGTCGGTGCGCTCGATACTGGCGCCTACGACACGCGCAACCGGCGCAACAATCGCCGCCATATGCGGATCAAACGCAATATATTTACCGCCTGGTCCGACTCGGTTGATCAGTTGCACCACGCCGATGACATGATTGGTATAATTTTTCAGAGGAAAGGCCAGCATCGAACGGGATTTATAATTCTTTGCCTCATTGGCCGGATTAAACGAATAGGGCTTGTCGGGTTGAAGCGCGTACACATCCTCAATGATCACGGTCTCGCCTGTTGCCGCGACATAGCCTGAGATCGTTTTATCATTTATTGGAACTTCGAAATCAGCGGCGCTTACACGAATACGATTATTCTGCACATTGACCGGCTGCAAATAAGCGCCACCGCGTTTGCGGCGGACGATAAAGATCGTGCCTGCTTCCGCGCCCGTCAGAAGACGGGACTTTTTCAGAACGCGCGCCAAAAGTTGCGACAGCGACTGGCGGGGCTGTTCTTCTACAAATTCAAGAAACTCTTGCGCAAGATTGCGTTGATAATCCATTAGTTGGCCGTCAAATCCAGATCGTCAAAAAACCAGTTCCATTATAATTTATGGCATGGGATCATTTACCGTACGTAAACAGACATAAGGCCTTTCCGGTAATAGTCGAGGTGATAAACTAACAATAAACCCAGAGAATGATGATTTTATAGAAAAAAGCAAGGGGTCGAATGAATGCCTGTAAAATTTACTGTCTGTCTATCAATATTGCTATTTCTGGCTGCCCCGGTTGCCGCAAAGGACATTAACCGCGTGGTTATGGGCACTGGCGCGATCACCAGCGGATATTATCTGCTGGGCGGCGGCATTTGCGCCCAGGTAAATGCTTCAGCGGGGGCGGCGGGCCTGCGCTGCGCCATTGAAACCAGCAAGGGCACAGTCGCCAATCTGCAGGAATTGAAAGCTGGCAATGTGGATCTGGCGCTGGCCCAGTCGGACTGGCAGCATCATGCCTATGCGGGCAGTGTCGCCACATTTTCCGGCGACAAGGCCATCAAGGATATGCGCGCGCTGATGTCGCTGAACGGATCGCCGCTGATTGTGCTGACGCGCGCCGATAGTGGCGTCAAAACAATAGAGGATCTGGCGGGCAAGCAACTGGACATCGGCAAAACCGGCACCGGCCGTCGCGCCGCCATTGATGATCTGCTGTCGGCAATGGGCTGGGATCTGGGTAAATTCAAACTGGCGTCAGAACTGCCGGAAGCCGAAGCGATCAAGGCGCTGTGTGGTGGCAAGCTGGACGCGCTGGCGCTGGCAGGAATTACGCCCGATCGCAATGTCACGCTGGCCATGCGCACCTGTGCGCTGAAAATTGTACCCATAAGCGGCGCGGTGGCGGAAAAACTGATTTCTGCGAAACCCTATTATTCCGTGGTGAGCGTACCCAAAGGCAGCTATCCCGGCGTGGCGGCCGACACGCCAAGCATTGGCCTGCGCGTGATTTTGCTGGCGTCCGGCAGGGTTTCGGAAAAAGACGCCTATGCCATCGTCAAATCGGTTGCGGGAAATCTGGACGCGGTGCGCAAACTACATGTCAGCTTTGCCAGCATTCAACGCGCGGGTCTGTCCAAAGCAGGAATTTCTGCGCCGCTGCATGACGGTGCTGCAAAATTTTATCGCGAGGCAAAATAAAATAAAATAAGCCCCTCAGTTGCCCGGCTGGCTTATGCCAGCGGCCCTATTCATCGCCCATGCGCAGCGCGGCGATGAACGCCTCTTGCGGGATTTCGACCTTGCCGAACTGGCGCATGCGTTTTTTGCCGGCTTTTTGCTTGTCCAGCAGTTTGCGTTTGCGGGTGGCGTCGCCGCCATAGCATTTGGCCGTCACGTCCTTGCGCATGGCGGAAATGGTTTCGCGCGCCACGACACGGCCGCCAATTGCTGCCTGAATGGGGATCTTGAACATGTGGCGCGGGATTAAATCTTTCAACCGTTCGCAAATGTCGCGGCCGCGCATTTCGGCGCGCCCGGCATGCACAATCATCGACAGCGCATCGACGGGTTCTTCATTGACCAGGATCGACATTTTCACCAGTTTGCCCGGTTCATAGGCGTCAATTTCATAATCAAAGCTGGCATAGCCACGGCTGACGGATTTCAGCCGGTCATAAAAATCAAACACCACTTCGTTCAGCGGCAGGTGGTACACCAGCATCGCCCGCGCGCCCGCATAGGTAAGCTGTTTTTGCACGCCGCGCCGGTCCTCGCACAATTTCAGAATGGCGCCCAGATATTCATCGGGTACTAAAATCGTCGCGGTAATCCACGGTTCTTCAATATGTTCGATGCGCACCGGGTCGGGCATATCAACGGGATTATGCACTTCGATTTTGCTGCCATCGAGAAGCTGCACCTTATAGATCACGCTGGGTGCGGTGGTGATCAGCTCCAGATTAAATTCACGCTCCAGCCGCTCGGTGATTACTTCCAGATGCAGCAGGCCCAGAAAGCCGCAGCGAAACCCAAAGCCCAGCGCGGCGCTCGATTCCATTTCATATTCAAAGCTGGCGTCATTCAGGCGCAACCGGCCCAGGCTCTCGCGCAATTCTTCAAACTGCGCCGCATCGACCGGGAACAGACCGCAGAACACCACCGGCTGCGCCGCGCGAAACCCCGGCAGCGCTTTATCGGTCGGGCGCTTGTCATCGGTAATGGTGTCGCCCACACGGGTGTCGGCCACCTGTTTGATATTGGCGGTGATAAAACCAATTTCGCCGGGGCCAAGTTCATCGACCAGTTTCTGCGCGGGCGTAATCACGCCCACCCGGTCCGCTGTATAGACGCCATCGGTGGCCATCAGGCGGATGCGCATGCCCTTTTTCAGGGTGCCCTCGATCACGCGCACCAGAATCAGCACCCCCAGATAGGTGTCATACCAGCTATCGACCAGCAGCGCCTTTAACGGCGCGTCCGGCCCGCCGGGGCTGACAGGCGGCGGCAGGCGGGTGACAATCGCCTCCAGCACCGTATCGATGCCGATGCCGGTCTTGGCGGAAATCTCCAAAGCATCCGAGGCGTCAATGCCGATCACATCCTCGATCTGCTGGCGGATGCGTTCCGGCTCGGCGGCGGGCAGATCGATCTTGTTCAGCACCGGCACGATTTCGTGGTTTGCGTCCATCGC
>CAMTVX010000095.1:0-6115 GCA_947085295.1 uncultured Alphaproteobacteria bacterium
TATATCACATAATATCACATAGGAGATTCGCGCAACACCAATGGACTGGACCACGGACAGACTGAGCAAGCGGCTGACCTTCAGTCCCGAACGGACGGAGGCGATCTATGCTGTGCTGGCTGAAATAGATGCGGTCAAAACGGCCTTCAAGATCACCGGCAAGCTCCCGCCCCAGACCATTAGCCGCCTGACCCAATCGGTGATCGTTACTTCGACCGGCGCATCGAACCGGATTGAGGGCAACCGCCTGACCGACGATGAGGTCGAAGCGCTGTATCGCAATCTGCGCATCCGCAAATTCCGGACCCGCGATGAACAGGAGGTCGCCGGTTACCTTGAAATGCTGGAGCTGATTCTTGGCTCCTTTGCGGATATGAGGCTGAGTGAAGCGTTCATCCTCCAACTCCATCGCGACATGCTCAAATATTCCGGCAAGGACGAGCGCCAGCGCGGGAATTACAAATTCGGCCCCAACCGCGTCGAGGCCAAAGATCAGAGCGGCAATGTGGTTGGCGTCATCTTCGATCCGACGCCGCCACACCTCACACCCAAGGAAATGCGCGAATTGGTCGAGTGGCTTGGCTGGGCGGAAGCCAATACGTTCAAGCATCCGCTCATCCGCATCGGCAATTTCATTTTCGAGTATCTGGCGATCCACCCGTTTCAGGACGGCAATGGCCGTTTGAGCCGCCTGCTGACAAACCTGATGCTGTTGCAGCAGGGCTATCTGTTCACCGCGCTTGTCTCGCACGAGAAGCTGATCGAGGAGCGCAAGGCGGACTACTACCTCGCCCTCAATCGCACCCAATCAAGCTGGAAATCGGACAGCGAGGACATCTTTCCGTGGCTGATATATTTCCTTGAGATCGTCAAAGCGCAAGCCACGAAAGCCCTCGAACTCATTCAGCAGGACAATGTTGAAAGCCTGCTTTCAGAAAAGCAGCTTGCCCTATGGCGCTGGGCGCAGACGCGCAACGCGCCGGAATTCAGCCGCAAGGACGCCGTCGAAGCGCTCAAATTCCCGCCCCGCACGGTCGAGTCGATCATCAAGAAACTGCTCGACCTCAAGCGGTTAGGGCGCATCGGTGAAGGCCGCAGCACTCGTTATCGCGTGCTTTCGTAGCTGCACCATCATCGTGCATCCAATCCGGCGCAAAGGTTGGCAGCCTTCGGAGAGACCGCCTCACAGTCTGTTCATTGCGACAGTTTCATCTCTACCTCCGTCCAGATGGCGGGCTATTTCCAACGCGACCTTGTCGGCTGCGACAATGAGCGCAGCATCAAGGTGGATGTATCTTTGCGTGATGCCCCGTGAGGCGTGGCCAAGCAGCCCGGCAATGGTCAATTCTGTAAATCCAAGTTCGGCGGCAATGCTGGCGAAGGTGTGTCTAAGGACATGAGGCGTTACCGCTTCGAGTTTTGCTTTTGTGCAAACCCGGTCAAGGATGCGCACGATGCCGATGAAATGGCCTTGTCCCCAATCGGCGGGAAAGATAAATTGTGAATCATCCCGGATCGGTTGTGCCGCAATTACATCCAGCGCTGCCTTGCCGATTACGCGAACCTGCTCCCCGGTTTTGGTATCGGGAAAGCGAACGCAATGATCACTTTCCGAGACCCAGGCACGTTGCATTCCAAGAGCCTCCATCCTTCGCAGACCTGTGAGCAGCATTAACCGGATAGCTGAAAGGCCAGTTGGATGTTCACCTTCCGCTGCAAGCATCTTCATGGTCTTGCCCAGTATGCAGAGTTCATCAACGCTGAGCCGGCGATCTTTCTTCTTGCTGGCGATCAGCCGGACGCCTTCAGCAGGATTGGCGTCTATCAACCCCCATCGCCGGGCATGGGCGAACAGACTATGAAGCGTGCTGATCGACCGGGCGGCAACCCCTGCTCCACCTGCGGTGCGGCCTCCTCGTCCCTGGCGCTTGGTCCGTATCGCTGTTCGTCCTGAGGCAATATCGGCTTGCAGCCGCTCAATATCCGCAAGGGTCAGGCCGCGAACCGGTTGCGATCCAATTAGTGGCTTAATGTGCGCATTGATGCGGCTCTTGTCCATGTCGAGGGTCGAGACTTTGATCGGACAACGATTGCGCCCTAGAATTCGCCCGCCACGCCCATGCTCAAGATACCAATCGCATACTTCCGCAACAGTGATACCAGCACGTGCCGCATGGCGTTCAGCAGATGGATCATCGCCACGTGCGACGGATGCCAACTTTTGGCGGGCGATATTGCGCGCTTCTTCGGCTGTCAGCGTGCCGTGTTTTCCGAGTACCAGACGTCGTGTTCGTCCATCGGTATTGCGATATTGGATCAGATAGCTTTTTACCCCCGTCGGTTTGACGCGAATACCAAAACCCCTGATCTCGCCATCCCATGCAAACACGTCGCGCTCCGGATTTGGTCTCAGACTATCAACCGTTCTTTTCGTCAGCTTGGCCATAACTATGTATCCTAAATGTGCTTCCCCGGACAAATAGAAACAAGCTGGGGAAGCATGAGGGAAGCATACGAATGCAAAATCCCGCGTGCATTAGGATAGAAAAATGTGAGGATAATATCAAGAAATTCAATATAAATATGAGATATAACGTGATACAGCGAAGAAACGGCGTCTGTAGCGAAAGGCCTATAATCACCTTGCCAAGGTTAGGGTCGTGAGTTCGAATCTCATCGCCCGCTCCAGATTTTATAAATGATTTCAATGTATTAAACATAGCCCTCCGGGGCCATTTTTGCTTAGAGAGACCTCTTAATGGCATATTCTGAGCAGATTCTATGCATCAGGCAAAAAGTCGCCGGATACGATGTCGTGGTTTAGCGCGTACATCACAACGGCAGCCACCGGCGATCGTACATCCTGCTGTCCAGTCTTTGTTCGCAGTATTAACCATGCAGCCTCCACAAAATCACCAGGCAGGCGTCATACGAACATTATTGAGCATAAACATGTGGTAGGGAAAATAACGGGTGACATAAAAAAAAGCATAAGGGACGAATTAAGTCTGACGGCCAAAATTATTTTCCCAAAGGCCAGAACAGCGGCACCAGAAAAATGGCAATGCCAAAAATCAGGAAGGTCAGTGGAAACCCGACCTTGAGGAAGTCCATGAAGCGATACTTGCCTGGCCCGTATACCATCAGGCTGGATGGCTCAAGTGGGGTTAGATAAGAACAGCTTGCCGCAACCGCAATCATCATTGCGAAACTGCGCGGATTTAACCCGAGTTGGGCTGCCGTCTCAAGGGCAATGGGGACGATGACAATCGCAGCGGCCTGGTTTGACATGGGCTGGGTCAGCGCAACAGTCAGAAAGAAAAAACAGGACAATACCACCAACGGATGCTGGTCTCCGATCAACGCAATCAGTTGCGCGGCAAGATAATTTCCGGTTCCCGTCGTCGCCATTGCAGCACCCAGCGATAACAGGGATCCGATCAGGACCAGAATTTTCCACTCAACTCTGCGATAGGCTTCTGCGGGTGAAATGCAGCGGGTCAGAAACATCAGAAACGCGCCGCCAATCGCCGCCACGGGCAATGGCGCGAGGTTGAATGTAGACACAAGTATCACAGCGGCAAAGATGGCGATAGCGGCGCCAGCGTGTGATGTTTTCAAACGCGATGAATCGACGCCGCCAAAGATGCTGAACAGGTTGCCGCGCTCAAGCGCCCGGACGTTCGCCGCCGATCCCTGTAACAGCAACACATCGCCAAGCCGCATCCTGACACGGCTGAGCTTCTGCGCCATGGAGTAACCGGCCCGGTTTATGCCCAGCACCTGTAATCCATAGCGGTCATGAAATTCAGCGCTTCTGAGGCTTTGTCCAATGAGCGGAGAATCCGGCATCAATACGCCCTCTACAATCGCTACATCTTCGGCCGGCATGGATGTATCCGCCAGATACGCATCCGCCTTGATCTCGATGCCCGGTATGTCCTTTATTTCCAACAGGTCCCGTCTTAGCCCTTCAACAACGATTTCGTCGTTGGCTTCCAGCACAAGGCTGGTATCTTGAGCATCAAGCCTCTTGCCTGCGCGCAGAACCGTGACGATTTTGAACCCGGAATCGGTTGCAACGGGCGAGTCCGCGATTGTCTTTCCGATGAGAGATGACCCCGCAGGCACCAGAAGGTCCGCCTTGTATAACCGGTTTCCGATATCCTCTATCTTTACTGCATCAGGGTCATGCAGCGGCATCAGGCGAATGCCGATGGTCAGCATGTAGAGTAAACCGGCGATAGCAATGGGAATTCCTGCCGGGGAAAGTTCGAACATCCCCATTGCAGGCTGTCCGGCGCGGATCATCAGCTCACTGATAACGATATTCGTTGATGTGCTGATCAGCGACACGGAACTTGTCAGGATTGAGGCGAAAGCCAGCGGCAGAAGATATTTTGACGGGCTTGTGCCATTCTTTGCCGCAAGCCCCAAAACAACGGGAAGAAAGAATGCGGTCGCTGCGGTGTTGCTGATGAAGGCGGATAGCACCGACACCGAAATCATGATGACGGCCAGAAGAACCGCCGGACGGTTTCCCACACGGCTCAGGATAGCCCGTCCGGTGGTATCGACAATTCCGGTATGCGCCAGGGCCGAGGTCATGATGAGAAATCCCAAAATCATCATGAACGTGCCGCTGGCAAAGCCGGCAAAGGCTTGTTCCGCATCCAGCAGCCTGGTGGCAATGATGGCAAGAAGTACGCCAAGCGCAACGACGTCAGCCGGAATACGGTCCCAGGCGAACAGCACGATGGCCGTAACGACAATGGCCAGACAGACTGCAATTTCAGGGGTCATTTCCATACGCTATAACAGTGCGTGAAGGATCATGAACCGTGCGCCTTCAGTCAGATATGCGCAGGGCTTCCAGTTCTTCAAGATGCTCTTGTTCGTCGCGAATGATTTCCTGCATGGTCTGAAACAGGATCACGTTGCCCGGCGGAACCGTACTGAGAATTTCGGTGTAGCTTTTGACGGCGTCTATTTCCTCAGCAATGTTGATGCTGAGAATATCGGCCAGTGTGGTCGCGGGTTTCAGGTCCTCGGCGCGAACCGCCATCGTCGGGGTTCCGCCCAACGCCAGGATGCGGCCGCGCAGTTTTTCGGCATGCAGCACTTCGTCAGTGGAAATTTCCTTGAGGCGGGTGGCGACGGCCTCGGCATAGGGTCCGGTCACCACTGCCGCATGGGTCGCGTAACGGATGGCGCAGGCGTGTTCCTGGGAAAGCATGCGGTTCAGGGCGTCAATGAGGATAGTATCATTCATGATTCTGTTTCCTTCATGGTTGGTGGGTAATTAAATTCCGCCGGAAATATGGTAAACGCAGTGCCGGAGGAGAGGCGGAGGGTTACGTTCGGGCCGGACAAACCATAAAGCAGCGCCTGCAAAATTACCGTAGGGGAAAGACGGTAACCCGTAAGGGAAGCGTAAGGCGAAAATGCCGCCGGGTGGAGCAAGGGCGGGTGCTGCGTTTAGGTCCGATCACCCTCACTCTGCGTCATTGCGAGCGAAGCGCGGCAATGACGAAGTGGAAATGGTCGAACATAAAATCATCCCGCTCTGGCCGTCTTGAGCTGATCAAGCGCCGTTCTCAATTGAATTGGTTGAAACGGTTTGGAGATATAGTCATCCATGCCGGCGCTCATACAACGCTCCCTGTCGCCTTGCAGTGCGTACGCGGTCATGGCGATAATATGCATTCGGGTTAATCCTTTTTGCTTTTCCTCTTCACGAATAAGCCTTGTTGCTTCTAATCCATCCATGACCGGCATTTGCACATCCATCAGCACGGCGACATATTTGCCCCGATTAGCGCGAAGCCCTACCAGCGCTTCCTTGCCATTGCTGGCAACGTCACAGTTGTAGCCCAGGCTTTCAAGCATGTAAGTTGCAACCATCACATTCGGCTGGTAATCCTCAACCAGCAGGACACAGCCATGCATGATTTGAAGCTCTGGCGTTTCCTGTTGATTATCCTCTGCGGCGGCGGCGTACGCACCGGATAATTCCAACGGCAGGTGCAGCGTAATTTCGGACCCCTTATCCAGATCACTCTTTATCGTACTGCTGCCGCCCATGATCTCCGCAAGATGTTTGCTGAAGATCGGA
>CAMTVX010000096.1:0-11361 GCA_947085295.1 uncultured Alphaproteobacteria bacterium
GGACCGGCATTGTAAGCAGAAAGGAAGTCTGGCGAACCAAAGCGGTCGTGCATCTCACGGAGATAGGCCGCACCCGCCAGAATATTGTCGCGCGGGTCAAAGGGATCGGTCCCGAGACGGTGACGGACGCGCAGATCAGCCCAGGTCTGTGGCATGATCTGCATCAAGCCCATCGCACCGGCTGTTGAGGCGGCCGACACATTGCCCGCACTTTCGGCGCGCATCACGGCGCGTATCCATGACGCCGGAACGCTGAAGCGACGCGCGGCTTCGGCGATATAGGCGGCAAAGGGATCGGTGGGGTTCGCTTCGGTCGCAGCGGCGCTTTGAGCATGAGCCGGTGACGCCGAAACCATGGCGAGTGGTCCAATGACAGCCACGATGACGAATATAACGAAACTCATCAATCGAACAGGCGGCGTATCGGCGTATGCGCAGGCGTAAGGCAAGACGAGAGACTGACCGGTTCGCATGGCGTCACGTCCCGCCATTGCGCCGTGAACGCCGGTTCCATAGCAGATGGAAGGTCGATCCATCGGCATCGGTCTGGAACAGATTGGCGCGGATCGGCTGCGTGAAGATGGGATCGTCGATCAGCAGAGCGACATATGCACCGGCCTTCTTGCCGCTGTGCTTCCAGCCTGCGCCAACCTCCGGGCCCTCAGTATCTTCGCCAAGATGAATGCGGTAATCCGGCGCGTTCCCGGCATCACCTTTGTCAAGCGTAACAAGGGTGAGTTCCACGTCAAGCGTCAGTGTGCGCAGGCGGCCCGAATAGCCGCCGGTGGTGCGAGTAAAACTGCCGATATGTGTCATGAAATTTCTCCAGTTATTGGGTTTGGGTTGGAAGTCAGCGGGTGATTATTTGCCACTCGAAGTGGCCGTCGCCGTCCTCATCGGTCCACAGCGGCATCGCCTGGCCGACAACTGAACTGACTGGAAGCGGGCCGAAATATCTACCGTCGAGACTGTCGGCGGACTGCCAGTTCATGAGAAAAACCTCGTTCCTGGCGATAATCCGGCAGCCCCGCCAGATAGGCAGATCGCGGCCACTTCTGTCGTGTTTGCGCGCCGTGCCCATGGCGATGCCGTCGACCGTGATGAGAAAGTTTTTCCGGCAGACCCTCTGACCGGCAAGCGCCAGAACGCGCTTCATCAGCGGCACCCCACGCGGGATGTAACCGCCATCCGCAAGGAAGTTCGCAACCGGTTCGGGTGGCGCCACCACGGCAAGATCGGCGATCTCGATTCCGTCCGGCGGCTGCACGGCATAGAGCCCGATCGGCACGCTGGCGCTGGCGTTCCAGATGAGTTTTTTAGGCATATCCACGAAGGCCGTGATCGCGACGCCCAGCGTGGCGAAACAGGTTGCGATGACCCATGCGAAGCGCGTCATGGCCCGGCCCTCCGCCGCAACAGCCAGGCGTCATGCCGCCTTTTCGTGTAGGGCCGTGGCTCATAACCGGCGATCAAACGGTTATGGACGTGCCGCCAATGCTCCGGCGCGACTTCGACCGGATCAATGCCGATGGCCTCTATCGCATCGATGGCCTGCAGCACCCGCTCGACCTTCGGCCAGCCCTCGATACGCAACAGGATGTCGCCGCCAGGATGGACGAACGGCAGCGTCTGACAGGGTTCACCTGGCGCCACAGCACACACGATATCGATGTGCGAGACGACCGTTCCAAAGTCGTTGGAAGCCCATCGGACAATAGCGAAAATGCTCTTTGGTGCGAAGCTGACGATGCGGCGGCGGCGATCAAGTATCTTCACCCCGGCGAAATTGCCAAAGCGAATCCACTGCTCGATGTTCTTCTCTATCCAGGTCAGTTCAACTGTGGTGAGATCGCTCATCGCGCTTGCCGCCGAAATGGCAATACTGCGCGCGTTATCCCCAAAGCCGTGCGCCCAACTATAAAGTTAGATTCTTGAATGTTAGGAAGGTTAGGCGCGTCAGGAACATATGTGCGCCAGTCACTTAACATCGATTCCGGTTCCTGATGGCACGAGCTTTGGGTTCCCGATAGCACGTGGGGGTCCGTTCCTGATGGCACGAGCGGTCTCACAGACTATCCACAGGATGTTGCGCCGAATGACAGCACGGCGGACAAAGTTCGGGCGTCTTATGAAAGCGTGGCTGAAAGCTGAGAATGTCTTCGCCGGTGATTGTTCGCTCAAGACGAAGCGTATAGCCGGGTAACGGTTGACGGCGGACGATGCCGCGTAATTCAAAAGCGAACCGTCTCAAAGGGTTAAGGCTGCCCGATTTTGCGTAGAGATGCGCGACGCCAAAGCGCCAGCCTGCGGCTTGGCGTCCGCCATGCTTGCGTACCAGACGGTACAACCAGCGTTCCAGTCCTCCGGTCAAATCAAAGTAGGCGCGGTCGATGGTGAGGATCAGCGCATCGTTGAGAACGGCGGAATAAAACCAGTCCGGCAGGATCATTTCGATACCCTGGGCGCGGCCATGCGCGTCCACGCATTCCTTCCATTCATTGACCCAGGAGAAGCGGTGCATGCGCCGTCCGCCCGCCCCTGGCGGGCTGCTTGTATCTGGCCGAACCCGCGTTTGCGGGTTCGGTGGCTGCTGACGCAGCGTTGTCGCGATGCTGGTGGATTGCAGCCGGTCAAGCGCCGCCTTGAGCCGGTGATAGTCGCGCGCCGACGTCCCCCGGCCAATGAAGGTGAGAATTGCATAGGGGCTTGTTGCCATTAGGCGCGAAGTTTTGAGACCGGCATCGCGCGCTTCGACGATCTGCGATGCGGCCCAGATCAGCATATCGGCGTCCCAAATCGTCGCCATGCCATGTTCAGGTGTTGCCTCGACACGGATGTACGCAGAAAGCGTGGCGGAAAATCCGCCATTGGATCAGCCATTGTCGAGCCTCCATGCTCTTCTTGGGGGTGCGCCGGACAAACCGGCGCGAGCAGGGGCACGATGCTCAGGCTGAAGGATTTCGTTGCCGAAGGAATCGGACCGGAGACGCTGGCCCGCCTCGTGCGGGAGGCGGTCGTCGCGCGCCCGGCTCGCGGCCTCTACCAGCTTTCCGGCACGCAAGTCGATGCGGCCCATACACTGGCTGAAGCCGCCATCTTGATTCCCAAGGGCGTTGTGTGTCTGAATGGCGCTGCAGTTCCACGAGCTGACGCTACAGATGCCATCCGCCGTCTGGATGGCCATTGACCGTACCGCCTGGCGGCCGAAGATCGGCTATGCGTGTGCGCACAGGGGCGATGCCTGTGCTCGCCTGGAAATGCCTGCACGTACGGAAATATCGGGGGCAAGATGGCTAGCCGCGCTTTGTAATAGCCCCCTTACAGCTTCCTTACCTGACAGCAGCGAACCTGCATCGCATTCTTACGAATAAACCGGCATTTCTAATATCACTGCATTTGGCAGTGTTACTAATATAATGTCAGGAGAAGTCGATGAATAAAGAACAGGTAGAAGGTAAATTTGATCAGGTTAAAGGCAAGTTGAAAGAAACCTGGGGCAAGCTCACCGACAACGACTTCACGCTGTATGACGGCAAGCGCGAACAGTTTTTAGGAAAGCTGAAGGAACATTACGGCATTGCAAAGGAAGACGCGGAACTAAAAATCAAAGCGATTGAAAATTCTTGCTGCGCTCCCATCGCAAATAAACCAGCATAATTGATGGATATTAATACCTTCCTGGCCGTCCGGCGTCAGCCCCCTGCACTGGACGGATTTTAAACTTATCGCCCGGCCCATTGTGCCGGGCGATTTTTTGTGCGTGTGCGCAATGAGCAGCCATCGTTTACGCAAAAAATATGCGCCAAAGGTTTTCCCGCATCGCTTCATTACGGCCCAGCATTTAACCTCTGGCTGTTGGCATCGCTTTGTTGAGTTCGAACCTATTCCCTAACCGGCGGTTGTGTGACGCACGTCACCTTGACAGAAGCGGCGGGGGGATAGCCTAACAAGGCGTTAACAGCAAGTGTGGTGTTGGTTTACAGGCTGCGTGAATAACTCGTTGAAAGAATTACATAAATTTTAAGCGGGAATTCTCCGGCAGACAAACTTTAACCCAAGAGGCTAATAATGTTTAATCTGATGAAAATGGCGGCTGTTGCCACCCTGGGGTTGAGCGCCCTGTCTGCACCGGCATTGGCCACGCCAATCCTGGGTTCGGATTTGGCGAGTTTTGCGGTGCTGGGCGCCACGGGAGTGACCAATGTCGCCACCAGCACCATCGGCGGAAATCTGGGCTCTGCCCCAACTCCAACGGTCGGCGGGGGGTATGTTTTCTCATCCGGATCGTTACAGGCAAATACCGCCTTGGCGCAGAACGCTCAGGCTCAGCTCGACGCAGCAATCCTCGCCCTGAATGCCTTTACGCCAGCCATCTCCATTGGTGCGGACCTCACCGGCACGATCCTTCCGGGCGTCTATTCGGTTGCCGCTGCGGCAACGAATTTGTCGGGAGCACTCATTCTCGACGGGCTAGGCAGCAACACTGCGGTGTGGGTTTTCCTGTTTGAGAGCACGCTCATCACCTCGTCGACCTCGACGGTTAGCGTGACAAACGTAGGTGACGGCGCAGGTGTCGGGCTGTACTGGAATGTTGCGACCGCCGCGACCCTCAACGGCCCGACGTTTGCGGGAAATGTCCTTGCGAACACCCTCATCAGCAGTGACGGCAATCTAACAATTGCCTGCGGCAGGCTGTTGTCGGCCACATCTCAAGTGACGCTGATTCAAGACAGCATCTCCATCACCGGCTGCGGCAACACCAGCGGCGGTTATGACCAGGCCGGCGATACCGGCGGCGGCGGCCAGGCTGTTCCAGAACCCGCTACGCTTTTGCTTCTCGGCACCGGGCTGGCGGGTCTGTTTGGTTTTAGGAAAAAGTTCTCTGCCGCCGCTTGAGGTAACGCACCATGCCGTGCCACGGCATGGTGTTATGCACTCTGGGCGCGGCTGGTCATAACAAAAGACATTGAAGGGGTGTAAGTGCCATGCAAAAAGTAAATCTCATGCGAAGCGTCCTGGTGGCGTTCGCGCTGGTCACGTCGCTCCCCGGATGCGCGGCCATATCCGGGCGCGAGACGGCTGGTGAATATGTCGACGACGCGACGATCACCACCAAGGTGAAGGCCTCGATCATTAACGAACTGGGAATGAAGGAGATCGGTGTCGAAACCATGCAGAACACCGTTCAATTGAGCGGCTTCGTCGACTCGCAAGGCGTCAAGGACAAGGCTGGCAGTATTGCCCGCAACACGTCTGGGGTTAAGGAAGTCAAGAACAACCTTGTTGTCCGCTAACAGCGCGCAGCAGATCTGACTTGGAGATGCACCGGATAATCGGCGCCATTGTTTTCGCGATCGGTGTGGGGGGTGGCTTGCTTGCCGCGTTCGGAAGTCGGAAGTAACGCGCCACAGCGGCGTAATATAATTTGGAGGGGATTATGAACCTTGGCACCATACTGATCATCATCTTGCTGCTCATGCTGCTCGGCGTTTTGCCGACATGGCCACATAGCGCAAGTTGGGGATACTACCCGAGCGGCGGATTGGGTCTCGTTCTGGTAATCCTCCTCGTGCTGATGCTGCTTGGACGGATCTAGGTAATTGCCCTTACGCCTTTGAGGAAACTCAGGGCGATGCGGCGCGCCTGCGCGAAATATATCAGGCTTACCCCTCTTGCGATTGTTATACTTTTTCCTGCAGCATCATTATGCCGCAAAATTAAGCCTCTGCTTACAGTGATCGCTCTTCGCAGACTAGCCAGCTGCGTTGCATTCGCGGCGCTTCTGTGCGGCGTCTCCCCCGCACTGGCCGCACCATTCCTGGGTACAACGGAAAACTTCGGGCAGTAAAAAGCATAGTGAGCTTTTCAATAAAGCAGCGCAGGCCTGGAATCACGCATTTTTTAAACTTATCGCCCGGCCCACTGCGCCGGGCAATTTTTTTTACAGAGACCCAACAACGCAACGCGCAAGCATCTTTACGCAAAAAATATAAGCTGACGATTTTCAGACATCGTTTCATTACGCCACAAAAACTATCATCGAATTGTTGCGAGCTTCCTTCGTCGAAGGAGACGGTTCAACTTTACTTATTTAGGAGATTAACATGTTTAGAAAAGTATTGCTCGGCACTGCCGGTGTTCTTGTTGCCAGCGGCATGGCCGCAACGAGCGCAAATGCGGTGTTGATTGATGATTTCAGCACACCTCTCACCACAGATGGAAGCATCATCATACTGGTTGGCCCGGGCAGCGCGTTTGACCGTTCTATCGGGGCTGGCATTCTGGGTGGCGACCGTGAACTATCATTAGTAAATAGCGGTCCTGCCAGCAATGTTGTTTCGGCCAATGCAATTGGCGGCAGCTATCAACACAATAATGGCAGTGGCGCGGGTACCTCGTTGCTGCGCTGGGATGGCCAAGGCGGTGGCGATGGCCTCGACTTTGGTCTTGGTAATATTGATCTGACAGAAGGCGGAGCCAATGATTCCGTCCAAATCAAAGTTCTCAGTGCTGACTTAAGCAACTCATCCGTGACGATGACCTTCTATACCGATATCGACAGCTTCTCGACTGTTGGGGTTAACATACCAACGGGTGCGTCGAACCATTACTTCCTATTAGCGGATATTCTAGCTTCGATTGATGTTGGTGCGGGTGGCGGCGTCACACTTTCCAATATCAACGCTATCGAAATGTTTATGAATGGGGGGGCGGGCTTTGACCTCTCCATGGACTTTATCCAGACCACGTTAGACGTATCGGAAAATGTACCAGAACCAGCCTCGATGACGCTGCTTGGCGCCGGCTTGATGGGGCTTGTTGGTTTATCCCGCCGCCGCAGGTCATAAATCTCAGGAACAAAATTCTAACAATGGCGGCCTTCCGGGCCGCCATTGTTATTTTCAAACATGATTCCTTACACAAAAAATATACGCTGCCTACCTTCCTGTATCGCTTTCTTACGCCTTAAAATCTAGGCTGTGACTAAGGTGATAACATTTTTCAGATCGCATGGAGCAGATTGCATGGACAAGAGTTTTTAGAAATGAAAACAGTCACAACTTATCAGCGGCGTGCGGTACAACTGGCTGGCCTAATTCCTTTCGCAGCGCTTCTGTATGGTTCCTGTGCAGCGCTTGGCGCGCCAATTTTAGGCACATCGCTAAATTTTGCGGTTCTTGCTGCATCCACGGTGACCAACACCGGTAACACCACGATTAATGGAAGTTTGGGACTTAATCCAGGTACGTCAATCACGGGTTTGGGGACAGCAACAATCACAGGAGCGGTGCACCAAACGGACGCGGTAGCGCAACAGGCGAAGATTGACGCCACCACTGCATTTAATACCATTGCCAATCTGCCCTTTACCAGTGACTTAACCGGTCTGGATTTGGGATCTGTGGGTGTGCTTACGCCGGGGGTCTATAGTTTTTCGTCGTCAGCGTTTCTTACCGGCACACTTACCCTTGACTTTGGTCTTAATCCCGATGTGCCTTTTGTTTTTCAGATAGGCAGTACACTGATCACAGCCAGCGGCGCATCAGTTGTCGTGATGAATGGCGGTCCAAATAGTGGCGTGTTCTGGGAGGTTGGCAGCACTGCGACACTTGGCGCTAACACATTATTCGCCGGAAATATTCTGGCCGACCAGAGCATTACCCTGGATACCACCGCGAGCATTTTGTGCGGCAGGGCCATAGCGCTTAATGCTGCAATCACACTGAATGGCAATACCATTTCAAATAACTGTAGCAATGGCGGCAACTTCGGTGCTGGTCGCAGCGATTTTGGCAGTGTTGGCTTTGCCGGCTTCAATGAAAATGGTGAGGAAAATGGTGAGCTTGTACCTGTTCCAGAGGTTCCATCATTGCTTGTTTTATTGGGAGGTCTGATCTGCATGGCAGGCTTTCAGGGTATCAACCCGCGCGTCACAGAACGTTTAAGGGATTAATCAGAATGGATATCACCCTGCCACAACTTCCGTATGCTTATGACGCTTTGGCGCCGCATATTTCGCACACCACACTAGAGTTTCACCACGACAAGCATCATCGGGCCTATGTGGAAAAAGTTGTGACTTTGGCAAAACAGGCCGGTTTGAGCGGCCAGACGCTTGAATCCATCATTCACAAAACCGCTGGCAATAAAAAGCAGAGTGAACTTTTCAACAATGCAGCACAGGCCTGGAATCATGCGTTCTACTGGCGTTCATTGCGGCCCGGCGGAGGCGGCGAGCCAACTGGTAAAATCGCAGAGCTTATCGAAAGTGAGTTTGGAACACATCAGATCTTTAGCAAAAAATTATTGGAAGTGGCAGCTACACAATTTGGAAGTGGCTGGGTCTGGCTTGTGCTTGATGGCAAGAAACTTGAAATCATAAACAGTTCGAACGCAGACACCCCGTTAGCACATGGCCTAACGCCGTTGCTCACCATTGATCTGTGGGAGCATTCTTATTACCTTGATTATCAGAACAAGCGGGCGGACTATGTAAACACCGTCCTGGCGCACTTGTTAAACTGGGAGTTCGCCAATCAGAATCTGGATGGCCTGAAGATCGCTGCAACTGCACTCAAATTAGAAACGCAAACCTGAAGCGCGGCATACTTTTAGCCTTCAGCATTATGAAAAGAACATTCTCTATGAAACATTTTCAATCTGCTTTTATTTCTGCGGCCTGTTTTCTTTCAATCACCAGCGCCGTTCTGGGGGCTGAAGAAAGGGTGATTGAAGACGATAAGGGCATTTTTAACGTCGTCATAGAAAATGATATATTTGCGGGGGCGGATCGCGATTACACCAATGGCATTCGTTTTTCCTGGCTTTCTTCGGAAAAAAACATGCCTGGATGGGCGCGCTCTGTCGCCCGGGGCCTGCCGTTAGCTGATGATGGCAATAAGCGCATCAGCATTGCCGCCGGACAAAATATGTACGCGCCCGATGTCATTGGCAGCCGCATTCCCAATCCCCGGGATCATCCTTACGCCGGATGGCTGTATGGTTCGGTTGGCATGGTGACGGATACGGGGAATACGCTTAATAATGTGATGCTGACGCTGGGAGTGGTGGGTCCTCTGGCCTTTGCTGAGCAAACCCAGAAATTTGTTCATCATATCAGTGACAGCCCACAGCCAAAGGGATGGGACAGCCAGCTAAAAAACGAACCTGGCATCATACTGACCTATGAAAGGAAATGGCGGAAAATATATGAATTCTCTCCCTTTGGTCTGGGTACAGATTTCACGCCGCATGTGGGCTTTAATCTGGGTAATATCAACACCGACGGTTCCGTTGGCGCGACGTTTCGCCTTGGCTATGACCTGCCTGCTGACTATGGGCCGCCACGCATACGCCCAAGTCTGCCCGGCTCAGATTTTTTTATCCCGACACAAAGATTGGGCGGCTATCTTTTTACCACCATCGCCGCGCGCGCTGTGGCGCAGAATATTTTTCTGGATGGCAATACGTTTAAGGACAGTCCGCACGTAAACAAGAAAAAACTTGTAAACAGCCTGCAACTGGGCACAGCTTTTACCTATGGCCAGACGCGGTTGTCTTACACACATGTTTTGTTGACCAAAGAATACACCTCCCAACGGCGCAAGCCGGCTTTCGGGGCGCTTACGCTTTCCCACCGGTTTTGATTCTAAGATCACACTCCATGCTTCATTGCGTGTCCTTTATACCTTCGTAACTTCAGCCGCATTGGATTCTTACGCTGTCGCCCCTATCTAATTGCAAGTTGATCATTCAACTAAACCGTCTTGAAAGGAAATTATGTGCGCAGTCTCATCATGTGGGCAATTGGGATTCCGATCCCATTTATCATATTATACATCCTGTTTTTCTAACCATAAGTGAGCATTGATATGCCCCTGCCAACAGTTCTTCTGGTCGAGGATTATCCAGCCAGCCTGATGGTTGGAACCATGATGCTCGAACATCTTGGGTTTACGGTGGAAACCGCCATCAGTGGACAGGAAGCCATCGATAAAGTGCATGCCGCAGGCAAGCCGTTCGTGGCTATTCTCATGGATGTCCAGATGCCGGGCATGGATGGATTTACGGCAATGTCACATATCCGCAAACTGGAACAAGAAAAGGGTTACCGCAATACGATCATTGCCGTTACCGCCCAGGCGATGGCGGGGGATCGTGAACGCTGCCTGGAGGCGGGAATGGATGATTATATCAGCAAGCCCATCCGTCCGGATATTCTGAAGCAAAAGCTGGCCGCGTTGGCATTGACCAATTACGGCATTTTGAAAACTGAATAAACAGCCTTACTGATCCTTTACACCACCGGATATTTTTCCCGCTGTGTACTTATGCCCATCGTGGTTTGATCGCCCTAGATTAAAAAATCTATGAACAGCTTTGCGCTGTTATGTGGTTCACAAAGTGACTCCACTTAACAGCAGGCAGCTTTAGGAGGGGAAGATGAAATCATCCACAAATTTTTTGAACTGCAAAAAAAAAGCGGATAACCCGAATATCTCATCCTATCAGGTAACGGCAGTCTATGCCGGTAGCGCGCTATCGTTCTATCTGCCAAATGGGGACACGTTTGCAGATCTTGCCGATCTGTTGGACAATCTCGGGGAGCGGCATTGTGGTGCGCCCACTGCGATTTATCTTAAGTTGGGTTCTGCCGGGCGTCCCATATGTATTTTTCAACCGGGAGTTTCGAGCTGACTCAAATACCTACAACCTCATTAAAAGGCAGCGTAATCGAAGATGATCCCGCCGGTGCATTGCTGGTGACAGAAATTCATCATGAGCGGGCTTCCAATGGCCTTTCGCTTACCGTGATCGCCGTGCTTGGCGTTATCTTCATGCTGTATTGGGCCCGTGCCTTTTTCATCCCGTTGATGTTTGGTGTGATAATCAGCTACGCGCTTTCGCCGCTTGTAAAATTGATGCAGAAATGGAGAATCCCCCGTGCGCTCGGCGCCGCCATTTTATTGATAGGCATCGTTGGGGGAATTGGCACCCTGGCCTATTCACTGAGCGATGAAGCCGTTGCGACTTTTGAAAGTTTGCCCCATGCGGTAGACAAGTTCCGCAAAACACTGCGCAAGGAACAAAGCGCGACCGATAGCGCGATCAATAAAATGCAAACCGCAACAACGGAGCTGGAGCAGGCGGCACGCAGCATTCCCGCCAGCAGTCCAACTGCCCCCAAAGGGGTTACCCGGGTACAGATCGAAAACCCCAAATTCAGTCTTCAGGACTATCTTTGGTCTGGAATGATGGGGGTGGCCGGCGTGGCGGGACAGGTTACCATTGTCATATTTCTTGCGTATTTTTTGATGGTTTCCGGCGACAGTTTCCGGCGTAAAATCGTCAGGATAAATA
>CAMTVX010000097.1:0-10138 GCA_947085295.1 uncultured Alphaproteobacteria bacterium
CCTCAAGGTGGAGCAGAACATGTCCAAACAATTATTGCATCTGGTATTTGGGGGCCGTCTTACAGACCCCCAGAGCGTGGAATTCAAGAATACCGACGATCTGGATATTGTTGGGATTTTTCCCGATTATGATTCCGCCCTAAAGGCCTGGAAAGCGGCAGCGCAGCGCACCGTAGATGACGCCCATATGCGCTATTTCATCGTACATATGCACCGCATGCTGGACCCGCATATGGGCAAGGATGTCCATCACGCGGCGCAATAGCCGGTTATTTGCGGTTCTCCAGAAAGGTGACAGCGATGATAATATCGATGTCAGCATCATTCGTTGAAAGCGGGGCATAGCAGCTTTCGGACGATTGAAACTCCTGCCCCGGTATTCCCGTTGTACTATACTGCGTGCGCAGTGGTTTTTGTATCTGCGTCACCATTGTTAAGTGCCGCTGAACATGCTCGGATACGGGAGATGGCAGCGCGGACATTGGCTGGCCGCGCAGACCCGTTCCGGGAAAATTATTCGCCAAAGCCGTTCCTACAAGCCGGATACGAAACTGTCTTCCTCCGGTGGCTGTATCATTATTTTCCAGGGACGGGTTCAGGACATCATACATATGAACCCAGGGCAGAAGTGACTGGATTTCGCGCGGAACAATATCGACGCGGCGGGGGAATTTCCGTATGCCACGTTTTGCTTTCCAGTACGCCAGAAAGTCAGCCAGTTCCGGTCTTTGGAAATTCAATTCCAGATCAATGATATACTCAGGGTCTTCATGGGAGGCCATTTGGTGCCTTCTAAAATTTAGCAAACCCGCAGTGCGCTGCAAAGGCTGTAGCATTTATGGTTACCTGCGGTTTTCCATAATAGAGACGGCGATAATCATGTCAATATCCGTGCCATATGGTTCCTATGAGCCGGATACGAAATTCTCAGCCCTTGTCTGCCACGTCATGCATATGCAGCCAGGGTAGCAGTGACTGGATTTCGCGGGGTGCAATATCGGCGCGTGAGGGAAATCTTCGGGCGCCGCGTTTTGCATTCCAATATGCCAGAAACTCGACCAACTCCTTTCGAGCAAAATTCAGATCCAGATCTTTGACAAAAACATTATCTACATCGGCTGACATGATGTTCCTATTTACGGTTCTGCAATATGGCGACAACGATCACCATATCGATATCGGTTCCGTTTGCGGATAAAGGTGCAAGACAGGATTCGTTGCCCTGAAAGTTTTGTCCTGGAATTGCGGATTGTATGGCAAAGGTGCGCAGCGGCGCCCGATTTTTCAGCACCAGATTAATGCTGCGTCGAATGCGATCGGAAAGTGATTGGGGTAATTCAGAAATCGACTTGCCGCGATAATCTCCGTCACCAAGCGCGTTAGACAATCCAGTGCCAATTAAGCGGATATGGAAATCCTTCCCGCCCTCCACAACGTCGTATATATTAATCCAGGGAAGCAGTTTTTCTATTTCGCGCGGAACGATATCCATACGGCTGGGAAATGGTCGCGCGCCGCGTTTTGAATTCCAATAGGCCAGAAAATCGACCAATTCCTGGCGCAGGAATTTCAATTCCAGATCAGTGATAAAGTTTGGATCTTCTTTTGGGTCTTCCATGGACGTTATCCCAAATTAGCGAATCTTCGCGTACGCCTATGGCTTAAAGTCAAGCATGGTAATGGCGGAAATCATATCAATATCTGTTCCGTTGCTGGAAAATGGCACGAAACAGGATTCCGATCCCTTATATTCATATCCTGGAATCGAAGAACTAGGTTCAATGCGTCGCATCGGGCTTCTGTTTTGTTTTACCAGGCGCAAAGATTCGATAAGTCGTTCGGCGACCATCGGAGGAGAAATGGTTACAGGCTCTGCCAGATAGTCCATTGGCGGGAAAATTTTCGCAATTTCTGTTCCCAGCAGACGAAAACGAAAAATGTCACCATCGACATTGTACATATGAACCCATGGCAGCAGGCTTTGAATTGCCCGCAATATAATAGCTTTGCGATTAGGAAATTCGTGGACGCCGCGTATTTCATTCCAATGGTCTAGAAATTTGTGCAGCTCTGGATTCCTGAATTCCAACGCTGGACATGGATACGCATGTTCATCGCAGCGCAACGGGAGTTCAGTCTTGTTTGTATTGGGGACCATTTATCCACCTGCTTCCGATATATGAAGTAACCGTGAGAGGTCTTTCAACAGATGACTTGTTGTAACCCTACGGATTTCATTGATTAAAACGGGGTGGCAAGGAATTGGCCCAGGGCCAGATCACTGTAAGCGCCAATACTAGTAGTAATACACTAGTTATTTTATATATAAATCAAGCTGTCTTCTGCAACCTGAATCTTGGGGGGCAGATTTCGGATTTTGGAGGCCTGAAACCAACCTGCTTGCAGGTTCCGGGGGCAGTCGCTATAACCCACGGCTCGTTGTCCTCTCCTGTGACCAGATACGGGAGGGAATGCCGGAGTGTAGCTCAGCCTGGTAGAGCACTACGTTCGGGACGTAGGGGCCGGAGGTTCAATTCCTCTCACTCCGACCACCCTTCGCCTTCGGCTTCGGGTGGCTTACGCCGTAGTACGAAGATGAACTGCCGCTTTTGGCTTAGTGCGCGCGGCTGATACAGAAATCGACAATACCGGACAGGCAGGTTTTTTCGGCGGATTCCGGAAAGATCGCCAATGCGTCGCGGGCCATGTCGCCATAATGGCGGGCGCGTTCGATGGTGTCACTCAGGGCGCCATGACGGCCCATTAATTGCACCGCCATCGCCAGATCGTCGGCGTTTTGTTGGCCGTCTTCCATGACCCGGCGCCAGAAGGCGCGCTCCGTGTCATTACCGCGCCGGAACGATAATACCACTGGCAATGTAATCTTGCCTTCACGGAAATCATCGCCAACTGTCTTGCCAAAGCTGGCCTGCTTGGCGGAATAATCCAGTGCGTCATCGACAAGCTGAAATGCAATGCCCAGATTTTTACCGTAGGATTCCAGCGCCTCTTCCTCTTCCGCCGGGCGGGCGGCGATCACGGCCGCCGTCTGGCAGGCTGCGGCGAACAGGGTTGCGGTTTTAGCAGTGATAATGCGCAGATAAGTGTCCTCGGTGGTGGCGATGTCACTGGCACGCTCCAGTTGCAGCACCTCGCCTTCCACGATCACGCCAGCCGCATTGGACAAAATTTCCAGAATACGCAGCGATCCGATTTCAACCATCAATTGAAAGGCGCGGCTCAATAGAAAGTCACCCACCAGCACGCTGGCCTGATTGCCCCAGATGGCATTGGCGGTAGATAGCCCCCGGCGCAGGCCGCTTTCATCCACCACATCGTCATGCAGCAGGGTGGCGGTATGCAGAAACTCCACACTGGCCGCCAGCCGTACATTGTCATCACCGTAATAGCCGCACATCCGGATGGCCGCAAGGGTCAGCATGGGCCGCAGACGTTTGCCGCCGGACTTGATCAGATGCCCCGCCAGATCGGGGATCATCCGCACATGGCTCTGCATCCGGTTGAGGATGAATGCATTGGTGCGCGCCATTTCATCGGCGACCAGATCCCGCAGGGCGGTAAATGCGCCTTCTCCGCCCGCATCTTCACTACCGAATGGAACAACAACGCCCAACTAACTTCTCCTGACAGGGAACGGGTGGAATTGCCCCTGTCTAACAGAATTTGTCCGGCTATAGAAGAGGTTGCAAAATAAGTTTATGTAGATGGGTGCAATGATCAGGGAGCAGGCCAGTGGCCGAACCGGCAAATAGCGACATAACCGATGACGGGCTGCTGGGCGGGCGCTTGCAGATATTGCAGCCCGCCACTGGACACCGTGCGGGCATTGATGCGGTGTTGCTGGCCGCCGCTGTTCCCGCAATGCCCGGGGAATTAACGCTGGAAGGCGGCGCGGGGGTTGGAACGGCTGGCCTGTGCCTGGCGCGGCGCGTGACCGGCGTGTCCGTTGATGCGCTGGAAATCGACCCGATGCTGGCTGATCTGGCGCGGCAAAATGCGAACCGAAACGGGCTTGGCGATGCGCTTGAGGTCTATTGCGGCTCGATTGCCAGCCCGCCCTACCGGATTACCGCCAACAGCTATCACCATGTGTTTATGAACCCGCCCTTTCTGGAGCCGGGCGTAGGCAGTGCATCGCCGCATCCGGGCAGGGCTGGGGCGCACCTTGAATCTATGGTAGGCCTGCGCGACTGGATAAAATTCGCCGCCGCCATGGCGCGGCCCGGAGGCTGTATTATCATGATCCACCGGGCGGACCGGCTGGACGATGTGCTGGCGGCGCTAAAGGGCCGCGCCGGAGGCTGCGAAATATTTCCGCTCTGGCCCGGTAATGGCAAACCCGCCAAACGCTTCATTGTGCGAGCCTATAAGGGAAATGACGGCCCGTTAAGCCTGTTGCCGGGGCTGATTTTGCACGAACCGGGGGCCAAATACACCGATGCGACCGAGCAGGTGCTACGCCATGCTGCGGCGCTTGATTTTGGCGGCAATCAAAAATAGTAAAGATACACAGAATGCATTAGGTTGCGCCGCAACACCAGAGCGTGATGATCTAGGTCTATTCACAGCCTCATCGTCATCGCGAGCCGCAACGCGGCGGGGCGATCCAGAGTCACACGGAAGACCTGTGTTTGTGGCTCTGGATTGCCGCGTCGCTGCGCTCCTCGCAATGACAGCGGAGGATGCGATTCCATCTATAATCATCCCGCGCCCGCCATCACCAACCCGGAACACTGTATGTCCCCATCTACAAAATCCGCGCCCGGCCCCGCATTGTCGTTTCAGGAAATTATTCTCACCCTGCAACGCTATTGGGGCGATCAGGGTTGCGTCATTCTGCAACCCTATGACATGGAAGTGGGGGCGGGCACTTCGCACCCGGCGACGACATTGCGCGCGCTGGGATCAAAACCGTGGAAGGCCGCCTATGTGCAGCCTTCGCGCCGCCCCAAGGATGGCCGCTATGGTGAAAACCCCAACCGCTTGCAGCATTATTACCAGTTTCAGGTGATCCTGAAACCCTCGCCGCTGGAAATTCAGGAGCTGTATCTGCAAAGCCTGTACGCCATCGGCATCGATCCGGCCCTGCACGATATCCGCTTTGTCGAGGATGACTGGGAAAACCCGACGCTGGGCGCCTGGGGTCTTGGCTGGGAAGTGTGGTGCGACGGGATGGAGGTCAGCCAGTTCACTTATTTCCAGCAGGTCGGCGGCTATGATTGCAGTCCGGTGTCGGGAGAGCTGACCTATGGGCTGGAGCGCCTGGCGCAATATGTTCAGGGTAAGGACAGTGTGTATGATCTGGACTTTAACGGGCAGGGCGTCAAATATGGCGATGTGTTTTTACAGGCGGAGCGGGAATTTTCCGCTTATAATTTTGAACATGCGGACACGGAAATTCTGCTGCGCCATTTTGCCGATTCTTACCGGGAATGTATGGCGTTGCTAGATCATGGACTGACCTTGCCCGCCTATGACCAGATGCTGAAAACCAGCCATATATTCAATCTGCTGGATGCGCGTGGCGTCATTAGTGTGACGGAACGCGCCGCCTATATTGGCCGTGTACGGACTTTATCCAGGAATTGCGCAGGTGCATGGCTGATAAGCCAGGGCGAGGCGGACGTGTCCGCCAAAGCCTTGGCGAAGGCGGAGGGATAGGTATGGCGGAACTTTTACTGGAATTTTTTTCCGAAGAAATCCCGGCGCGTATGCAGGCGCGCGCGGCCCAGGATTTGCAGCGGCTGATTACCGATGGCCTGACGGCGGCTGGTTTGCCGTTCAAGGATGTGAAGGTTTTTGTCACACCACGCCGATTATGCCTGGTTGCGGACGGGATTCCAACGGCGCAGCCGGACCGCGAAGAAGAACGCAAAGGTCCGCGCACCGACGCACCAGAAAAAGCGGTGCAGGGGTTTCTGGCGTCTACCGGATTGCGATTGGATCAGTTACAAAAACGTAGCCTGGATAAGGGCGAATTTTATTTTGCCGTCACTGCCAGCAAGGGTCAGCGCTGCGCCCAGGTGATCCCGGCGATTGTTGAAAAAACCGTGCGCGAATTTCCCTGGCCCAAAAGCATGCGTTGGGGCAGCGGCGCGTTGCGCTGGGTGCGGCCTTTGCATTCGATTCTGTGCGTTTTCGATGGTGCGCCGCTGGAATTTGAAATTGATGGCGTGAAGGCGGGTGACGCAACGCGCGGGCACCGCTTCATGTCACCCGATGTGATTCGTGCACGGAATTTTGCGGAATATGCAGCGGCGCTGGAAAAGGCGTTTGTGTGTCTTGACCCGGAAATACGCAAGGCGCGCATTGTGCAACAGGCGGACGCGCTGGCGGCGGCACAAGGGCTGGAACTGATCCCCGATGAGGCATTGCTCGATGAGGTGGCGGGACTGAACGAATGGCCCACCGCATTATTAGGAGAATTTGACGCGGCGTTTCTGGCGGTGCCGCCGGAAGTACTGCGCACCGCCATGCGCACGCATCAGAAATATTTTTCGTTACGCGACGCCAAAACCGGGAAATTTGCGCCGCACTTTATTGTGGTGGCCAATCTGCTGGCGGCGGATGGCGGCGCGATGATTACCCAGGGCAATCAGCGTGTGCTGGCGGCGCGGTTGTCGGACGCGAAATTCTTCTGGGATCAGGATTCTAGGCATACGCTGGAAAGCCGTCTTGATAGTTTGAAGGATATGGTGTTTCACGCCAGGCTTGGAAGTGTTTATGAAAAAGTAATGCGGAACCTTACACTGGCGCAAACGCTGGTCGAATTTACTCGTGGCAGCACCTTTGATCACGACAGAGCCAGGCAATTGGTGAGCAGCGCCGTTCTGTTGGCCAAAGGCGATCTGGTTACGCAAATGGTCGGCGAATTTCCCGAATTGCAGGGCATTATGGGCCGCTATTATGCGCTGGCCGATGGCGAGCGGGAAGAGGTTGCAGACGCCATCCGTGATCAATACTGGCATGCCGGGCTATCGGAAAGCTGTCCGGGTGGACCCATTTCCATAGCCGTGGCGATGGCCGACAAGATCGATACGCTGATCAGTTTTTGGGGCATCAACGAAAAACCGACCGGATCGAAAGACCCGTTTGCACTGCGCCGTGCGGCGCTTGGCGTGATCCGGCTGATTCTGGAAAATAAATTGCGTCTGCATTTGTCACCAATCTTTGGCGCGCAGGCCGGTGACCTTCTCGCCTTTTTCGCCGACCGGCTGAAGGTGCATCTGCGCGAACGCGGCATGCGCCATGATCTGGTGGATGCGGTGTTTGCGCTGGGCGGGCAGGATGATCTGGTGCTGCTGGTGGCGCGCGCTGAAGCGCTGGATGTGTTTGTGCGATCCGATGATGGGGCCAATCTGCTGGCGGCCTATAAACGGGCGGCGAATATTCTGCGTATCGAGGAAAAGCGTGATGGCAAACCTTATGACCGTCATGCCGACCCGGCGGGTTTCCGGCAGGATGAGGAGCGTGCTTTGTTCGACCGGATTTCCGAAGTGGCGGCCGAGGCTGACGCCGCAGTAAAGCGCGAGGATTTTACGGCCGCGATGACCGCGATGGCGCGGTTGCGCGGGCCGGTCGACGCGTTCTTTGACAAGGTTACGGTGAATGCGGACGATGCGGAACTGCGTGTTAATCGGCTGCTGCTATTGTCACAGATACGCAGCACATTGGAAACTGTGGCGGATTTCTCAAGGATAGAGGGCTAGTCGATGTCCAAAAATACCGGCGCATCAAACAAGTGGGTCTATACGTTCGGTGCGGGCAAGGCCGAGGGTGCGGCGAAGCTGCGCAATCTGCTGGGCGGCAAGGGGGCT
Organism: uncultured Alphaproteobacteria bacterium; assembly: GCA_947085295.1. Taxonomy (GTDB): domain Bacteria; phylum Pseudomonadota; class Alphaproteobacteria; order UBA11222; family UBA11222; genus UBA11222. Next base: position 7,839 of record CAMTVX010000097.1, read on the forward strand.
AATTTAGCGGAAATGAGCAGCCTTGACCTGCCGGTGCCGCCGGGTTTCACCCTGAGCACAGAAGTCTGCACGGCGTTTTATGACAACCAGAAAAAATATCCCAATGGCCTGACCGCGCAGGTTGACGCGGCGCTGGCGCAGGTGGCGGCCCATGTGGGGCGGCGCTTTGGCGACCCGGCCAGCCCGTTGCTGCTGTCGATCCGTTCCGGTGGGCGCGCCTCGATGCCGGGTATGATGGATACGGTGCTGAACCTTGGGCTGAATGATGAAACCGCTGCCGGGCTGGCGGCGGAATCCGGTGACGCGCGGTTTGCCTATGACAGCTATCGCCACTTTATCCAGATGTATTGCGATGTGGTGCTGGGGGTGGAACATTATCTGTTTGAAGATGCGCTGGACGAACATAAAAGCGGGCTTGGCGTAACCCAGGATACGGATCTGGGTGCGGAAGACTGGCGCGAACTGGTTGAGACCTACAAGGAAATTGTGCGGCGTGAACTGGACGCGCCGTTTCCCCAGGATGTGCATGCGCAGCTTTGGGGCGCCATCGGCGCGGTGTTCGGCTCCTGGGAATCGGCGCGCGCGCGCACCTATCGCCGCATACATTCTATTCCCGATGAATGGGGTACGGCGGTAAATGTACAGGCCATGGTGTTTGGCAATATGGGCGAGGATAGCGCGACCGGCGTGGCCTTTACCCGCAATCCATCGACCGGCGAGAATGAATTTTACGGCGAATATCTGATCAATGCGCAGGGCGAGGATGTGGTGGCGGGCATTCGCACGCCGCAATATCTGACACGCAAAGCGCGCGAACGCGCAGCCGATACCAAGCCGTCGCTGGAAGAAACCATGCCCGTGGTATATGGCGAGCTGTGCGATATTTATCATCGTCTGGAAGCGCATTACCGCGACATGCAGGATATTGAATTCACGGTGGAAAAAGGCAAGCTGTGGATGCTGCAAACCCGTTCGGGAAAACGCACCACAAAGGCGGCGCTGAAAATCGCCGTGGATATGGCGCGCGAAGGCCTGATCGATCAGCGCGAAGCGGTAGGGCGCATTGACCCGGCATCGCTCGATCAATTGCTGCATCCTACGCTTGATCCCAAGGCCCCGCGCAAGGTGTTGACCAAAGGATTGCCCGCGTCGCCGGGTGCGGCCACCGGCGAAGTGGTGTTTACCCCGGAAAAGGCCGAACAACGTGCGGCGCTGGGGCAATCGGTAATCCTTGTACGGACGGAAACCAGTCCCGAAGACATTCACGGCATGCATGTGGCGGCGGGCATTCTGACCAGCCGTGGCGGCATGACCAGCCATGCGGCGGTGGTGGCGCGCGGCATGGGACGGCCCTGCGTTTCCGGCGCGGGTGCTGTGCGGATTGATTACAAGGCCGGGATTTTTATTGTGGATGGCGAAACCGTGCGCGAAGGCGATATGATCACGCTGGACGGCAGCACGGGCGAGGTTATTCTGGGCAGCATGCCAACAGTGCAGCCGGAAATGAGCGGTGATTTCGGCGAGCTGATGGGCTGGGCTGATAATATCCGCCGTCTGAAAGTGCGCGCCAATGCGGAAACCCCGGAAGATGCGCGCACCGCACGACGCTTTGGCGCAGAGGGCATTGGACTGTGCCGGACCGAGCATATGTTTTTCAATGCGGATCGCATCATTGCGGTGCGCGAAATGATTTTGTCGGCAGACGAGGCGGGACGCCGCGCCGCGCTGGCAAAGATTTTGCCGATGCAGCGTGATGATTTTACCGCGCTGTTTGAAATCATGTCCGGCTTGCCCGTGACCATTCGCCTGCTCGACCCGCCGCTGCATGAATTTCTGCCCAAAAGCGAAATTGAATTTGCGCAGGTGGCGGCAGCGTTGAAATGCGATGTGGACAAGGTGCATGCCCGCGCCAATGAACTGGAAGAAAGCAATCCCATGCTGGGGCACAGGGGCGCGCGGCTGGGTATTTCCTATCCGGAAATTTATGAAATGCAGGCGCGCGCGATTTTTGAAGCGGCGATTGCGGCGGCGAAATCCACAGGAACGCCCGTGCATCCTGAAATCATGGTGCCCTTGATTGCAACGGGTAAGGAACTGTCGATCCTGAAGGCGCGTATTATTGGCGTCGCCGAAGCGGTGGCGAAGGAAACCGGCGCCCGGCTTGTCTATCAGATTGGCACCATGATCGAATTGCCGCGCGCCGCATTGCGCGCGGGCGAGATTGCGCAGGAGGCGGAATTTTTCAGCTTCGGCACCAATGACCTGACCCAGACCACCTATGGCATCAGCCGCGATGATTC